>NC_010001.1:1965000-2268000 GCF_000018685.1 Lachnoclostridium phytofermentans ISDg
AGGGGTATGTACTCCTGATGCCGCGTTAGATGTATTTATTAAAAGTATCAAGGAAAGAAATGGAGCAATGATGTTTTCTATCCTATGCGATTCTTTAAAAAAGAACTATCTATCCCGACTAGAAGAAACCGATCCTTACTGGGTTACTGGAGTTTCTAGTCCTTGGGTATCACAAGTAGATATAATAAAAGAGACAAAGAAGAAAGACGGAAGCTATGAATATGAGTTATTGGTAAAGACATTAACCTCTGCAGGTCCAGACCGAGAATATAAGGGGGAACTTACCATAAAACGTGTTGGAGATTTTTATAAGATTTGTCGAATCTTTTTTGAGAAAGACTTTGGAATATATACAGGGATAACTTTATCAGGGAATTCTCTGTAATCAACGTAACAATCGAATTATAGAAACTATTTTGGGAAAATATGAAAAATTATAAATAGCATAAAAAATGTCGAAAAAGATAACATCCTCTAGTTGAGAACTTTCTATTTTCGTTGTACAATAGAAAGGTAACCTTTTGAATTGTGTCGTTAAGGTTATTACAGTAAGGAGGACTTGTATATGATACCTGGAATAGTAGCAGAAGCAAATAAAGCAATAAAATATGGGGATTACATGGCAGCAGTTCGTTTATTAGAGCCTGAGGATGAGGCAAATCCATACGTATTATCTACGTTAGGAAAAGCATTTTTCTTTCTAGGAAGATTTGAAGAATCCTATAAAATATATCATCGTCTTTTTTGTGAAGACATTGTAAAGCAGGAGGAAGCTGAAGTACCATTTGATGAATATGATCCAGATGGAAGAGAGATGATGGTATCGATAGAAAATCTCGGTATCCCCCAGATGACGGAGAGACTTCCAAAAGCGGTGAGCTTTTTATATCCTCAGAGTGAGGAGTCTCCAAAAGAAATCTATGAGGAAAGTAAAAAGCTTCAGGAATTGATGGATGAATGTGCCCTAAAGGCAAAGAATGACGAGAAACTTGCAATGAAGCTTATCCTTGATAAGATCGATGTGTTACTTAATTCAAAAGATCAGAGAGAAGTAGCGCTTGGATGGTTCTATCACGGTGAATTAAATTATCGCCGCAAGGATTATATGGAGGCGTATAAATGCTACTTAAAAGCAGCGACCACCGAGGTTCATAAAGCTCTCTATTATGGTTATGCTGGCAATATGCTTATGAAACTACGTGAACAAAATCCGAATCTCCTTGGTATTGCTTCGATTTTAACTAATCGCGCTATAGAGTTAGATTTTAGTAATGCAAAATGGCATTATAACCAAGGTCTAATACTAATGGGCTTATCGAAAGTATTTGGAATTGGTGGAAGCGGACACCAAGCATTTTTAAAGGCTGCAAAAAAAGAGTTTGCATTTGCTTATGAAGCTTGCCGAATAGAACAATTAAAATTACGAGATGAAATTGAAACCATCTATAATGATGTTAGACAATTAATTTATTAAAAAATACGAGGTGTTGATACGTTTTTTGTAGCAACACCTTTTTTATATATTAGAATTTACAATCCCCAATGAAAACATGCTGGACCGAGAGGTATTTATCTGTTAGATTTATTTTTCTCATAACCTTCATATATTGTTGGTGCGCTGGCTCTGCTGCGGCGATGCCGGTGTGACTGGGATTTTTTTTGCTGAATGCATTGACTATTCGGAGTTTTTCTGCCACGATAGTAGTCAGTTAGTTTTTGTTTTTTGTTCTGATAGCTCTTTGTTTGCATGGTGCAACGAATATATATTTAAGGGTTTAGAATATGCAAGACAAACAATGGTAGAAGAAAAATTTGAGTTTTTGATGTTAAAAATCAATTATGGATTGAAGATACCGAAAATCAAGGTATAATTTTTACACTAATGAGGAGATAATTAAATGAAAAAAACAATGCCCACAAACTCCAGTGCCGCTTCTGTGTTGCAAGATGTTTTCCAAGTGGCTTATGACATCGTTGTTGAAAGTTCTTTGTTATTCAAAAACAACAACAATGCCTTACCGCTAGACGTATCAAATAATAAAGTTGCCATTTTCGGTCGAACTCAGGTAAACACAATCAAGGGTGGAAAAGGATCCAGTGATGTTAACATTGATAATGCGGAATATGTAAATATCATTGACGGTATCCGTACCAGGGGCGTAATTGATTATTTTGAACCTCTTGCCCGGCTTTATGAAACATGGGCCAAGGAAAATCCGCCTGAAATAGACAATGAAGGTGTTTTCACCAATTCGGAAATGCCGCTAGCTGCTTATCCAGACATAGTTGAGGATGCGGCCGTCTATACCGATACAGCCATTGTGATTATTGGAAGAAGCAGCGGAGAATTTCACGACCGCACAGATAGCGATTATTATTTAACGCAGGAAGAAAGGAACATGCTTCAGACCGTATCCGATAACTTTGAAAAAGTTATCGTGGTGTTAAATATCGCTTCCTTCATTGATATGCAGTGGGTGAACGACTATAATCCGGACGCTGTGCTCAATGTATGGTTGCCTGGTCATAAAGGTGGACTCCCGGTAGCAGATCTATTATCAGGTACGGTGTACCCATCCGGCAAGCTGACCGGCACTTGGGCAGTTGATATTAACGACTACCCAACCCGCAACGCTATGGTAAACGCCAATATGGAAAACGGCAACGGCACTTGGGGTCAACTTAACGTAAATCCAGTTTATGTGGAAGATATTTATGTCGGTTACCGTTACTTCGAAACCTTTGCCCCTGAAAAAGTGGCTTATGAATTTGGCTATGGCATGTCATATACTACATTTGAGCAGGAAATTATCCGCTATGATGATTCCATTGAAGGAACAATTTCTGTTGAAGTAAGAATCTCGAACACCGGCATAAATGCAGGTAAGGAAGTTGTTCAGGTGTATTTCAGTGCACCACAGGGAAAATTGGGCAAACCCGCAAAAGAGCTGATTGCTTACAAAAAAACAGATGAAATTCAGCCAGGTGAGGAGCAAAGAGTTAAATTGTCATTCGACGTTTCGCAGATGTCATCCTACGATGATTCTGGTGTTACAGGATACCCATACGCTTATGTTATGGAAGTGGGAAATTATGAGATCTATGTCGGCAATTCTGTTAAAAACGTGGAACTGGCGGGTACTTACTCATTATCTTCTAGGGACAACATTCCTGTTATGGTTGAACAGCTTTCGCAGCAGGCTGCTGTAGAAGAGAGAGATGTGTTCCAGAGACTGACCGTAGGTGAAAACGGAGAAATTGCATTTGAGACCGTTCCCACAAGAGAAATTCCATTGGAAGATATAGTATATAATGACCCACCTGAGATTTTGCAAACGGGAGATGTGGGGCTTAAATTGTCCGACGTACTTATAGACCCAAATCTGATGGACGCTTTTATTGCCCAGCTTACAGACGAAGAAATGGCTTGGCTCACCTGCGGAAATCCTTCTGTCCGCTTTCAGGATTATGGTCCTATAGCGGGTGGGTTTGGCGGTTGGAATGGTGAAGATCCATCTGGTTCCGATCTCAGTAAATATGGTGTTACTTTAACAGCGGATGGTACCATAGAGGCGGGGGTTGGCAATCAGAATGCGAAAGCTGGTCCCGATCTCACTACTTATGGAATTAATGCTGTTAAAACAGTGGATGGTCCCGCAGGTATCCGCTTCGTCGTCGTACCCTTACTGCCACCACCGACACCAAACATTCAGTTCCCAAGTGCCACTGCGGTAGCCGCTACCTTTAATATTGCTCTGATTGAGCAAGAAGGCGTAACGATTGCCAGGGAAGCCAACTCATATAATATTGATATCTGGCTTGCCCCAGGCATGAACATCCACCGTGATCCGCTCAGCGGCAGAAACTTTGAGTATTATTCCGAAGACCCACTGGTAAGCGGTATGTCTGCGGTGGCGGTAACGCAGGGCGCGCAGTCCCAGGGCATGCAGGTGATCTTAAAACACTTTGCGGCCAACAACCAGGAAATAGACCGAAAAACTTCTAATTCGATATTATCTGAAAGGGCATTGCGCGAAATTTATCTGAAAGGATTTGAAATTGCGGTTAAAAAAACCAATGCATCAGGTATTATGGCAGCCTACCCCATGATTAATGGAAGCCACGGAGCATCCAACTATGAAACTCTCACAAACATACTGCGGGGGGAATGGGGATTTGACGGTTTGGTTATGAGTGATTGGAACCCAAATTTTGACAACGGACAAGGATCTATGGTTCGTGCCCAATGCGAAGTACGCATGCCTGAAGGATATGGAGGAAACGCCAGCCAAGTTTTAGAGGCTCTTAGCAATGGCTTGTTGACCCGCGGTCAGCTGCAAAGAGGCGTTAAAAACATCCTGAATACTATGATGAGATCCAATACGTTCCGTGATGCGAACGGCTATGAACGCAACCTGATGACATATAATGATGATGACGAAAATATTCTGGGTTAGCGATTCTGGCTTTTTATTCGCTGCTAAGAGTTGTGTAGCGAGTAAATAGTGACATGCCCGAATAGTTATATTCATTTTCACATAAGAAATCGATAAGCATTCTTATAAGAATATAGATTTACGAATATTAGTAAAAAGGCAGACGAAACACTTAATTAATGTTTCTTCTGCCTTTTTTGGTGACATGCGATAGACAATGGCGGGGGGAATCTTGTAAATCAATTAAAATCTGTTATAATACAGAGAGATATTAGATACAGCTGGCACTTACATTAGTTAACTTATTATAAAAGTAGACGTAGGAGGACAAAACAAGATGAGAATCCAGTATGACGATATGGTAAAAGAATTCACGAGAGTATTAATCAAATATGGTTTTTCTGAAGAAAAGGCTAAGCTTAGTGCAAAATTGTTTGCTGATAACAGTTTGGATGGAGTGTATTCACATGGTGTTAACCGCTTTCCAAGGGTTATTTCCTATATAGAAAAAGGATATATTAAACCTGAACAGACCGCAGCGAAGACTGAAGCATTCGGATGTGTGGAACGTTGGGATGGCAATCTTGGAATGGGAAATTTGAATGCTCAGATTTGTATGGATCGTGCAATTGAGCTTTCCAGAACACATGGAATCGGCTGTATTGCCATTAAAAACACGAATCATTGGATGAGAGGCGGTGCATACGGCTGGCAGGCTGCCAATGCAGGGTGTATAGGAATTTGCTGGACAAATACGATGCCTAATATGCCTGCTTGGGGTGCTAAGGACCGACGTATTGGTAATAATCCTTTTATTGTTGCAATCCCTAGAAGTAGTGGAGCCCATGTTGTAGCAGACTGTGCGATGTCACAATTTTCATACGGTAAGGTAGAAGAATATAGATTGAACGGTAAAAAACTCCCTATTCCAGGCGGTTATGATGAAAATGATGAAATCACTAATGATCCTGCGGCAATTGAAAAAACGAGTCGTATACTGCCAATGGGATATTGGAAAGGTTCAGGATTGTCAATTGCTTTTGATTTGATAGCAACCGTCCTTTCTGGTGGTAATTCGGTTACGGAGATTGGTAAGCTTGGGGAAGATGAATTTGCGATTTCCCAGGTAATGATTGCAATAGATCCATCACATTTTAATGATGTTGCTTTAACAGACGAACTTATAAATAATGTTCTGGACGATATCAAAGCTTCTGTTCCTGTTAAGGAAAATGGTTCAATTTATTATCCGGGTGAGAGTTCTCTCAATACAAGAATTGAAAATACGGAACATGGAATACCTGTACAGGAAGAGATTTGGGAAAAAATCCTGTTGATGTAAGAAATTTGGATAAATATAGTTGATATAATGGATTTGGAAAAAATCAGGTCGATGTAAAAGATTTGGCAAAAATCAAGTTGATGCAATAGAAAACCGTTATAAGAGTTCAATTGCAGGTATCTGGAAACAATAGGAGTAAATTGTTTTTGGATACCTGTTTCTATATAGTTCTCTTTTTGAGATAGCTGTGAGTTAATCCTTTTTAGTCATAATAAGTTTAATATCTTTAGTGATAACAAATTAAATGTATAATTGTTATAGCAAATTAATGTATATATACGCAATCCAAATTTAATGTATAATTAACGCAAATAAAATTAATGAATCATAGATACAAATAAAATTAAATGTATAATTTGACATAAAGTATTTACAATAGTATAATGTTGATAGAAAAGAAAAAGGTGGTATAAGAGAACATGAATATATAGTGACTGAACAAAGTAATTGGTAGATGAAGAGTAACTTTGCCGAGTAGTATAGGTAAAGTCTATTTATGTTTCCATTTCGTTTAGTCATGAGACATTCTATTGGTATCGGAAGATACTGGAATAGTCATGTTCAGAATATCACTTGGTATAACCATATTCATTTGAGATGGTTATATTTAAGAAACGATGTTTTAGATCCGTTCTGAACGAAGTGGTGTTTAGGAGGGATTTTTTTTATGCTATTATATGGACAGAATATAAAAAAAGAGTATGGCATACAAAGTGTGTTAGATATAAGTAAACTTGCAATTGAAGATGGAGATCGTATTGGTCTAGTTGGAAGAAATGGTGTTGGCAAAAGTACCTTATTTGGTATATTAAGTGGAAGAATCGACTGTGATGAGGGAGTTATAAAGAGAGATTGCGAAATCGCTGAAATATTACAAAGCGGTGAGACCGATGGTGATGCAGAAGGTAGTCTACGAAGTAGATTTAAGTTAAAAGATAGTGCGGTAAAAAGTGGTGGAGAAAAAACAAGGCTTGCAATAGCGTCTGCTTTCTCAAAACATGCACCATTGCTATTTGCAGATGAGCCTACTACCAATTTAGATGTAAAAGGAATTGAACTCCTAGAGAAGATGCTATGTGGATATCGTGGTGCAGTTGTTCTAATTTCGCATGATAGAGAGTTATTAGACAAAGTGTGCAATCAAATTTGGGAGCTAGAAGACGGAGAGCTAAAGATCTTTCAGGGTAACTATACTTCTTGGTATGAACAGCGAAAGAGAGAGCGTGAATTTGAACAATTTGAGTACCGTCAGTATGTGAATGAGAAAAAACGGTTAGAAAAAACAATTTCAGAGGTAAAGCAGGAAGCAGTTAAAGTAGGAAAGCCTCCAAAACGAATGAGTTCCAGTGAATGGATGTTATATAAAGGAACCGCTTCCATTCAACAAGGTCATGTTCAAGGAAGGGCCAGTGCTTTAATTAGTAGACTCAGTCATATGGAGAAGAAAGAAAGGCCAAAAGACCTGCCTGAAGTGTCAATGAAACTTGGAGAAATGTCAAAGATAAAGGCAAAGGTTGCAGCAAAAGCTGAGGATATCTCGATTTCTTTTGGAGCCCGTTCCATATTAGAGGACACCAGTATAGCAATAGAAACTGGGAAGAAGACCTTTTTATTAGGTGAAAATGGAACTGGAAAATCTAGTCTGATTAAAGCCATTCTACAAGAGAATGAGCATACCTTTATAACCAAAGATGCAAAGATAGGATATTTTTCGCAGGAGCAGGAGAATTTAAACTATGAGGAAACAGTCATAGAGAATGTAGTATCAACTTCTGTAGTCCCACGTCATATTTGTAGAGCTGTACTGGCAAATCTCTATATGAAGGAAAATGATATTGAGAAAAAAGTACGAGTTTTATCAGGCGGGGAGAGGGTGAAGACAGCAATAGCGAAAGTCTTAGTGTCTGGTTGTAATTTCCTTGTTCTAGATGAACCAACTAATCATATGGACATTTATACAATGGAAGGTTTGGAACAATTATTATCAAGTTATGATGGAACATTATTTGTGATATCACATGATCGAAAGCTCGTTGAGAACCTAGCGGATATTGTATATGAAATTTCTGATCAAAAGATTCGTAAGTTAGATATTTAAAAGATTTTTATTCAAACAAGGGAAAGTACGCAAAGCGTACTTTTTCTTGTTTTTTAGGGCAGAAAGATTTCTATCTTTGGCCCTATTTTTTTGCCTGATAAAATTCTGAAAGGTGAGACATACAATCATGAGCACTGTGCTTATGTAGCCACTGCTTTTATATTTTAAATTCTGCATAGAAAATCAAAAATCCGCACATTTTAGCTAACATCTGAAATAATATTACATATTATATTATTAGTAAAAACATGTTACCAATGAATTCTAACATTCTTATAGAAGTAGGCATGAATCATTAGTTTCTTAACATATACATAGAATAGGTCATGTTAAGGTAAGAAAAAGGGACAACTTCTTCTCCTTACATTGGAGGGTGATATGAAAGAAATTATAATATTAATCATTGCGTTGTTGCTTGCTGGAATAGCATACACTTGCCTAAGGCAGAGAAAAAATTCCTGTAATCAGTATTCTAGGTTTCAGAAAAAAGATGGGGCAAAAGTGAAAAAGGATTCCTGGTTTCAAAATATATGGGGGGAGAAAAAGGAAGCGCAAGAGGAAAAACAAGTGGAAAAGAAGCTAATTTTTAAAGAAAGACAAACGAAAGAAGTAGAAAATATAATCAAAGAGTATTCAGGGAGTAATGAAATAAGAAAAGAAAATCCAATGGTAATGAAGCAAAAGATTATAGAAGATTACATGGAAGTATATCAAAAATGTGAAGATTATAGGCAAGAGGAGAACTATAATAAATTACTGATTAGTATAGTACCTTCCATCCAAAGAAGTTTAGGATTATGTCATTATATCTTACCAAAAAAAGAATTATGCTCAGATGTTCCTAGATTAACAAGTGAAATAAAAGAATCCTTAGTGAGTAGTATAAAAGAAGCTGGATTTTTGCTCAATTCTTCCGGTAAGTTTGTTATTTCTTCAATTGATTCCGAATTGGAGCGTACAAGACTAATGCAATTAAACATTGAGGATTTAAAAGAAAGACTCAAGAAGAAAAAATCAGAAGTAGCAACAATACATCGGTATAATGAAATGAAAAAAATTTGCAAAGAATCGGCATCATGGATTTCTAGATTACAGATTATCCTTGAACAGATTGTAGAACAAGAAGAAGTATTGGAGACTTATCGTAATGAGTTTAATGATATTTGTGCCATGTTGGAACAAATATTTGAACAAAATGGATTTCAATTTTTATACTATGAAGATTTGGTGGAAGAGTCTAAAATAGCAAAAAGTTTTCGAAACTTAGAGGACTGTTCTTATTCATATCCAGCATTGTGTAGAAAAATAGAACAAATTGGGTTTCAGATTTATCTCAATTATTGCGGCTGCTATAAGGAGTTTTAAATTATAATAGACATATGTTCCTATAGGAGTATTCTGCTTTTTGATTTAGTTAGAAAAGTAAGTATAATATAATCAAGTAAAAGTATGCTTCTCGAACTTTTACTTTCTATGAAGAATGGTGGTGAATCGAAAGAAGGATTCACCACCAATTTTTGAATCTAAATATTTATTGGGAACATAAAAAAGCAAATAGGATACAATGTTACCCCAAAATCTTTAAATTGGCATATTGTATTTAGTTGGTAAATAATTCAATTATTTAACGAAAGAGAGTTTAGGTAATAGTGTAGGATAACGTTCAGATAATCTTCAAACGTGCGGGATAAATATGAATATACTATTATTGCACTAACAATCAAATAGGTATTTATATTTGAAATATAATATGTTATGCTACTGTTATTTTCTTATGACGAAAAGAGAAAATTAATGTGAATAAGGTAAAAACTATTCTATATTTGGGTTCCAAAAGGTATTTAGTGGAAAGTTCAAAACTTTAATTGGAGCATTGGGGAACTAACATCCGCCATTGGATTAAAATAATAGGAAAATACGCAAAGCAGATCCCTGCCGACACCGGTGAGAGAAGCATACTGCTAGAAAGAGAGGAAGGTAAGCAATTATGTTAACTATACTTCTATGTGATGACAATAAGGAAACCCTTAGCCAATACGCCGGACTGACCCAAAAAATAGCCAGGAAAAATAAAGTTGAAGTTGTAATTTCTGCTTTCAGTTCCGGAGAACAGTTGCTGTTCCATCTGTCTGATAACCCAGATAAAGCTGATATCATCTATCTGGATATTCTCATGAGTAAACTAAACGGGTTGGATACTGCTAGGAAGCTCAGGGAGCTTGAATGCAAAGCGGAGATAGTTTTTCTGACCACAAGTGAGGATTATGTTTTTGATGCTTTTGATGTCTCACCTGTTCAGTATTTGATAAAAGCGACAATGTCTGCAGAAAAATTTGAGCAGGTATTTCTTAGGGCTTTGGCATTGGTTCAAAAAAAAGCAACCGATATGTTTCTATGTGAATCAGCGAATACTCAAACGGTTATCCCAATTAAGGATATCTCTTTTTTTGAAATCTGGAAACGGGTCGTAACTGTCCATTACAACAGAACGGAGACCATCAACTTTTATTCAAAAATGGAAGAACTTGAAAAACAGCTGCTTAATAAGGGATTTGTCCGGATACACCGCTCTTATATTGTGAACCTGACTTATATTTCAAAATTCCAGCAGAACAGCCTGTATCTAAAGACCGGCGAAAACGTACCGATAGGCGTTACATACATGAAGCAGGTCAGGCGGGCATTTTTTGATTATATTAGCAGTGCCAGCATTCATAGATTCTGATGATAAAGAGGTAAAAAAGTATGCATCTGTTAGTATTCGCTTTTCTAGTTCTTATTTATGATATCTATATGTTCAGTTACTTCATTCACATGTTTCCAGCGAAAAGAAACTATTGTCTTTTTTATGCAGCTGCAGTTGCTATCAATATCGGCATAACCATTCCAGCCTATATGTATCTGGACCACCGTATCGCAGTCTTTTTTATGATGGGTTCGATTATGTTAGGATCTCATTTGTTATTTCGCGCTAACTGGGTGCAAATCATTTATGCAAGCAGTGTTTATATGTTTTCTTTATATAGCAGCAGAGGGATTGTCTGTTCAATCTATTCAATCGTTTTGCAAACCAGCGTCAAAGATGTTCTCCAGCATGAAATTTATTATGATTTGGTAGCCGCATCGGCTGTATTCCTTTCGATACTGAGTATCCAGTTTGTACGTAAGGTAATTGTTCCGGATAGTAAGGCTAAGCTAGCGCTTTATAATAGAGAACATATTAGATTTACCGTTATATATATGATATTCCATATGGTATTTCTAATGATTGTAAATGACGGGCGTTATTTTGATGATGTAAGATCTGCTTGGTATTCATTCTTGTATTTAGGAGCTTGTATCATAAGTAAGCTATGTCAGCAACTTGTTTTTCAACATATAGCCAAGGTATCAGAACTTCTTGAATACCAGAAACATTCCCATAAGTTACAGGAACAGCTATCCTATCAAATACGCCATTATCAATCATACTGCAGATTTACAGAGAGCTACCGGATATTCCGACACGACTATGAGAAGATGATGACTTCTGTGAAAACTTTATTAAACAGCAAAGAGTATGAGCGGGCAACACGAATGCTTGATAATATTCATGACACGATGCAACGAGATGTACTTATTCATAAAACCTACTCCAACAATGTCCTGTTGGATGCCATTTTGCAGAATGCAGCCAAAGCAGGTGAGGAAAAGGGCATCCGCTTTTGGGCACATGCACATCTTCCAGAAGATGTTCCGATGTCAGAGCTAGATATCGTCCGTGTTTTTTCAAATGCAATTGATAACGCCTTAGAAGCCTGCAGTAAAATATCAGGGAAAGAACGGTTTATTGAGATAACAAGTTCCGGAAGTAAGGAGTGGGCAACTATTGAGATAGGCAATTCTTTTAATGGTGAACTTTCAATGGTAGGCGGTGAACAGGAAACCTCGAAAGATGATAAGGATTTTCATGGATTTGGGTTACGAATCATAAAGGAAGTGGTTGAAGATACTGGTGGATTGGTATTGATAGAACTTGATCAGGAAAAAAAGATCTTTAAAATCAGAGTTTGCATTCCCAGAGTTTCATCTCAAAATATTATATAAGTATATTTATGCTTCGAATTGTACGAAAGGTGATAATTACTGACTTTTTTCGTTAACTCACTTTTACCGCCTCCTTTGGGGAGGCGGTATTGTACTATATTGCGATGTTTTTCAGGACTTTAATATCTTAGTAGACGTTTTTTAGAACTAGGTTTTTTATTGGGAAAAAAATCACTTTAAACTCATAGATCCCAATAGTTAAAATTAATTTAAGTTTTTAATTTTTTGTTTTTATATTGATACATCTTTTGATCGGCTAATTCCAGTAGGTCAGTAGCCTTATAGGTAGAATCGGAAGAAAAAGGTACAATACCGTAACTAAAGGACAGCATGTAGGGTTTTCTATTGCTGTTGTTCATATTGTCCAGTATCTCGTACGTTCTCATGATAATTTTATTCGCAGCTTCTTCCGAACAGTTTTTGAAGATAATAAAAAATTCATCACCGCCAAACCGGCAGACGATATCTGAATCGCGTACGGTTGAGAGAAGTACCTTGGCAATATTCTTTATTGTATAATCCCCTTCATTGTGACCATAGGTATCATTGATGGTTTTTAAGCTATCGATATCGATAAAGGATATGCAATGTGTTTTTCTTGGGTCCCTATGGGCTAGGAGATTTTCCAGTTCCTCAAGCCCTGTTTTACGGTTATAGGCAGATGTCAACGTATCTTTCATTGATGACAGTATCAATTGATTTTCTTTAATTTTCCACTCATTAACATTTTCAATCATATGTATGTATAATATTTGTCCGTTGGGAAGCAAAATCCTGTCAGATGTGATCTGGTACCATGTTCTGCTGCCGTTCTCATAAATCTCCTGAAGAGCAGGGAAGGTATAGTCCTCGCTGCTGAATCTTTTAATAACCTCTAATACCTTGCTTTTTCTACACTCTGAAGAAATATATTCCATTTCACCTAATATTTCCTTTGCCGAGTGGTTCGCATACATCACTCGGCCATTGCTGTCTATTTCAAGTACCAGAATATGAAGCATATTAAGGGCCTGGAGTATCTGATGATAACGCCAACTGTTAAAGGAAGGTATATCGGAAACGACGCTGTTTCGTTCCTGTGTAGAAGCAGCTACCACCTGATCAATTAGTCCGTTAAAGGCATCAAACAATTCCCCGGTATACTCAAGTTTACTGACTACATATCCTGATTGTAGCTGACACATGTTCCATTTCAGAATGGATAGTTGGGAGTGAAGCTGCTTTAGTGGGCTAGCCATGTAGTTATATCGGGAAGGGAGGGGACCGTCCAGCTTACCTTGTGAAAGGTCAATTGTCAAGCGGTTCATTTCATTCATATTTTGAATCAGCTTATTTATCAGCTTTGAGAGATTCTGCAGTTCTAGTATCTGAGAAGGTTCTTCCATTGGCTCACACTGTTTTCCGGACAGTAGCTCTTTAAAGATATTTTGCATGGTGGCAAGTGTCATCTGAATTTTGTCATCCATTCTCTGGCATCTCCTTTCCGGACCTTCTAGTAAGGCGTGTCCTACTTATTTTAATTCAGCGGAAAACCGACAGGTTCTAGCACCGGTTGCCCAGCAGTCGACCTCCCTAACCGTAAAAGGTTGCCCACTATACGTTTCAAGAATGCCTGCAATAAAACCTTCATCATAATCACATACGGTTTCTCCATAAAGTGGTAGCCCCGAACAATCTAGATCTTCTGAAACCGTCAGGGTAAAGGAAAATGCATCCAGATCGGCTTTTTCAATACGTAGTATACCGATTTTCAACTCTTTTAGCTTGTTGGTTAGGTTGGCGACAAAGAAATCAAAATCGCCGGAAAGATCTAAGATATTTTTTGCCAGTTCTGTACCAGCCAGATGACCAGCTGCCCGGTACAAGTTATTGGAAGTCTCTTCGTCATATTCTCTGTCCAGGATATCCTTTAGGGTGAATTGGAACAGTCGGTACACGAATACCGGCATGTCCGGCCCCAAAGTACCTCTTCCTGCGTCAATATCTCCAAGCCCCTCCCAAGTAAACTTGGTTGGTTTGTTTTCATAATTCATTTGATTTCCTCCTTCAGCGGTTGCATGAATTGGTATACATACCTGTATCCTTGTTTATAAAAGTATAAAATAGCTCAGGACAGATTTGTCATACGGTGTACTTTATTTGCCTTTTTTTGTTCCCAATTTTGATTTTAGATTTCTATCTATCAATCGGGCTATTGAATAGGCATAGAAAGAGAACAATATGCTTAAAAAGAGTTTTCATTATATTTCACATGAATTCTATTGGAAATTGCCTGAGTACCATTATTGGGATCAAAAAAAAGCCAATTGAATACAAGATTTCCCTGAAAAAGGGAAAAAATAGAATAATATGTTGTAGCCGATTTTAAATTAGGTCTTATACCGATGAATAAAGATGATCACAATAAGTATTTAAAAATGTAATAAAGGAGAATAGAATATGGATTTGTACTTTGAAACGAGAGCTGCCACCAAATAGGGAGAGAAAAGTATGATAAATGATCAGAAAAATGAAGAGAATATCAAGGAAAAGCATCCAAATAGTACTATTTCAAAAAATCTTATTAATGATAACCACTTAGAGGGCATTCTAACAAAAAGGGAATTAGTGATAGCCACATCAATAGTGCAAAATGAAACAAATAAATACATAGCCCACAAACTTCATATTAGTGAGGGAACAGTAAAGCGCATGGTGTATAATATCTATCAAAAGTTAGGTATCACCAGCCGTGTGGAACTTACAAAGCTATTCTATAATTGTATGGATGAGTAAATAATCATATGTTATGAAAAATGGTGATGAATCGAAAGAAGGATTCATCACCATTTTTTAGAATCGGTAATCTGAGCAAATAAATTCTGTTTCCGTGAGTTGAATTTTTCTGAGGGTTGATAAAAATTTTTCGTTTAATTCTTGTAAACTATTTATTTTAATTTTAATATAATTTAATATTGACTTTAATAAAATTAAAGTATAAACTTAATAATATTAAAGGAGTGATTACATGGCAATCGAAGTTGTACCAGAATGGATGTTAAATTTAGATGATGAAGACATTTCATTTATTAAAAAATTTTTACTTGCCTCTGGTTCATTAAAAGAAATAGCGAATCAATATAATGTTACTTATCCTACAGTTAGATTGAGACTAGATAAATTAATACAAAAAATTAAAATTAGCGAAGACACTACAAATGACCCTTATGTTGCTTTGATTAAACGACTTGCTGTGAACGATAAGGTCGATTTTGATACAGCTAAGATATTGATTTCTGAATATAAAAAAATTGAGAAGGGGTATTAAGAATGTCTAAATTGTTTTTTTTATTATTGTTTTTTGTAAGTTTGGTTTTATTACAGGTATTTCTTTCAAAGAGAAAAAATAAATGGTTAGGATTAATTCTTCCGTTACTCTGTATGTCTTTTTCAGCAGTAGCTTTCCTGAATGGAATAATATTTAATCAAGTAAGAGCAATGTCGACGAATGCTACTGTGTTAGATACTATACTCCAATGGTTGCTTCCTTTATTTATTATGAATATACCAACTATTGTATCTCTTGCAATTTATTTCGCATGTAGAGAACAGTTTAAAAAGAACAATGAACTAGAGAAGATGAATATTCAAGATTTAGAGTAATTCAAGCTATTTTGATGAAAAGACGAGAAGTTAAACTATTACATTCAACTTCTCGTCAAACTAGAATTTATTTTATAGACTTACCAATATGTTTATCTAATCGCCATTGTGGGGCGGATCCATCATCTCCCCAGTATTCATCAATAGAAATAATTTTGTCATCTTTAACTCTAATAAATGAAGTAACATGAAAAGAAAGTGGCTTGTTAACAGCATATACATGTGTAACAGTAATAATTAAATCACGAATTTCCTCAACTCTTTCTACTTCTCCATCCCATTTATCGGGATACTCACAATTTGCTTGAATAAACTCA
Source organism: Lachnoclostridium phytofermentans ISDg (assembly GCF_000018685.1). NCBI lineage: Bacteria > Bacillati > Bacillota > Clostridia > Lachnospirales > Lachnospiraceae > Lachnoclostridium > Lachnoclostridium phytofermentans. Next base: position 1,980,922 of record NC_010001.1, read on the forward strand.
TCAACTGTAAAATGTTCATTAGTATTATGCCATCTTACATAAGCATCTGCATGAAAATATGTTCTCATAGTAGAAGCATTCTGTTTTAAGGTTGTGTTCCAGAAACTATATATATCCATAAGTTCCTCCAGTAAAAATTCTAGTTTATCCATTTTTTAGATTATTTCAATTATACAAAAAATGAAGATACAAGTCATTCTTTTTATCTACTATAAAGAACGTTTAATTATATTTAAATTCAATACCAATCAACATCTCCAAAATCATCTAATATAATTTTTCACACTATCCACCCATCGATTTAAAATATTTAATTGATTAGTAAAAGCAACTAGAAATAGTTGCTGTAATAGAATAATATATAATTAATAAGGTCAAAGTATTGATTAAAATAATTTTAAAGCTTAAAATGATTAGAGTACTAGTAAGAGAGGTAAGTGATCGTATGAAATTAACTGCAAAAGAAGTATTTAATATTCCAAATATTTTATGCTATATCCGATTCCTATTAGTTCCATGTTTTGCAATTAGTTATTTAAAAGCAGATAAGCCTGGAGATTATTATTTAGCAGCATCCTTTTTATTGATTGCAGGAATTACCGATCTTTTGGATGGGTTTATTGCAAGAAAGTTCAATCAGATAACGGAGCTTGGTAAAGCAATTGACCCGATTGCAGATAAACTCACACAAACTGCAATACTATTGTGTACGATGTTTCACGTAAAAGGTATGTTTTTACTAGTGATATTATTTGCTGTAAAAGAATGTACGATGGGAGTTTGTGGTTATCTTCTATTAAAGAGAAACAAAAAACTAGATGGTGCGATGTGGTTTGGCAAGGTTTCTACTGCTGTATTTTATGCTACCATGTTAGTTCTAATAGCATTCCCAAATTTAAATGTTGTCTGGATTAATTTATTGATGATAATTACAGGAGCTTTTTTAGCTTTATCGTTTATACTCTATATTCCGGTATTTGCTAAGATGTTTCATGAGAGTTAATGGAAACTAAAGGGGGAGTAGAAAGCCAAGATAAATCCATAGGAGAATACAAACCCATGGAAGAATATAGAACCTAAAAGAGAATATAGAACCCAAAGGAGAACTGGGAATCTAAAGAAGAATGGAATAATACAATGAAAGAATAGAAAACCAAGGCATGAATTGGATTTCTATTCTTCTTTATTTCTAAGGGTGCATTTTTGGTTTAAACGATTAAAATCATTATTTGGCTCAATCACAGAATAAAGGTGATGTATAATTGAAATTATGAAAATGTAAATGAACGTAAATTTCTATGTTTTCTCGATTTTTATCTGTATTTCAGTAACGTACTCTTCGGATTTTTTAGTAGTTAAGCTATCTAAAATACAATATTCATAGGATGGGGAGGCTATCTGATAACCTTCTTTTTTTATATATTCAATAAGGAATTGATAAGTATCAGTAATATTTTTGTAAGGTCCTTGGTGGTAACATTTCGCATAGGTTCCTTTTACTTTCTTGTGATAAGTACCTTTTTCTGGTGCTACTTGTAGTGGAAGAAATGCATATTCAAAGCTGATATAATTGCCTAATAGCAGATTTTCTTTAGAAACCATATCACCTATTTGATAATAATATGGATAGTTATGATTATTCGCTTTTGTTAACAATCTCTTTATGGCTAAATCAACGTCTAGAAGTCCGTTAGGAGTTGTTACCGGTTCTATTGCCAAGTATTCTGTTTTTTCTAATGTAGTTATCTGAACACGCTCACTATCACGGTCAAATTCTTGTAAAGTTCTTAATTTATAATCCAATCTATTTTCGATTAAAGAAAGTTGTTTTATCTTTTGTTTTATTTCCTTTTGTTGATTTTTTAGTAAGGCAACAGCGTTATCACTATTACGATGATTCATAAAATCTTTGATTTCTTTTAAGGATAATCCAATTTCCTTAAGAATTAGAATGCTGTCCAATACTTCAATTTGATCTGCAGTATAGTAACGGTAGTTATTATTGGAGTCGACTAATTTGGGTTTAAATACATTCTCCTTATCATAGTAGATAAGGGTCTGTTTGGATAATCCGCTCAATTTAGCGATTTCACCGACTGTAAACTTCGTATTCATTAATGATAAATACCTCCAATATTTTTCTTGACAATATAGTTACTATATCCTTTATAGTAAATCATGTCAAGGAAGTCATACGTATGGATTTCTTATTTTTATGAGAAAGTTTCTTTGAGTTGTTTATGAATAAAATACCATCTAAGAAATTTACGCTTTATCTGTGGGGGTTCAGCACGACGAAGTATCTTTGCTTAGCCAGAGTGTATCCGTCCATAAGATAAAAATTATAGGAGTCTAGAGCAGAGAAGATACTTTGATCTTAACTAAATTTAGAAATATAGAAAAATTAATGAGTTTCGTGGAGGTTGTAATGAAGAAATTTAACATAAGAAAAGATACAATCAAGCATTATAGCATTCTTTTATTAGGTGTTGCTATATTAGCTTTTGGTTTGTTTAATGTACATAGCCAAAGTAACATTACAGAGGGTGGTGTACTTGGAATGATTTTGTTATTAAAACATTGGACAGGAATCTCTCCAGGAATTACAGGAATATGTCTAGATTCCTTGTGTTATTTTATTGGATTTAAGTTATTGGGTAAAGAATTTTTAAAAAATGCTTTGATAGCCAGTGTAGGGTTTTCCTTCTTCTATAATATTTTTGAACATATTGGCTTTGTTATTCCTGATTTAAGTAGTATTCCTTTACTTGCAGCTATAGTAGGTGGATTATTTGTTGGTGTCGGTGTCGGTCTTGTAGTCCGTATGGGGGGTGCCTCTGGTGGTGATGATGCCCTGGCGTTGATTATTGCACAACTTTCTGGATGCAATATCTCAAAAGCATATTTTGCAACTGATTTTGTTGTATTATTATTGTCACTTAGCTATATACCAGTACAAAAAATATTTTATTCTTTGATTACTGTCACTCTATCCTCTTATATAATAGGACGTATACACAAGGACAACAAGAAGGATAACAAAGAGGTTGCTACCTGTTAGATCTGATATCAAAACCGATTCTTGCAGAGTTCTATCGCCAGATAGATAACGAATGAAATTGATAAATACCAATTAAAGCTGAATTTCTGAAAATGATTACTCATGATATAATAATTAAGTATCGTTCTATTGAATATGTTTTTGAACAGATTCAATTAGACTGTCCGAATAATGACATTCGTAGAGGCTTAGCATTGATAAGAAGAGTTGAACAGCAACAACAAAAAGCTATCGCTTCATTAAAGCCTAAGGATGAGACCATTTTAGAGCATACCATAAGCTATGAACAATTAGCAGTTGATCTTACCGCTGAGTTAGCGAAGAGAGAGCCAGATAAGAATGTAAAAGCTGCCCTTGATTTTGCATTGCTAGAAGACTTTGACCATTTATATCGTTATTCGGATTTGTTAGAGGCTACGATGGGGGTTAAGTCAGAGGAATTGGTTGGACATTATGCTGAGATTATGCCAGGTCGTCCTACCATTTCTGAACATCGCTATCCATTTGACAATGTAAGATTTTTTATAAATTGTAAATCAGCTGTACCAATCACGAAGTTAAATGTTGCTATTATTACAGCAGCGGAGCAGCAGACGATGAACTATTATATGAATGTAGCTGCTTTATATGATCATGATGATCTTGGAAGGCAGTTATATCAAGAAATAGGACTAATAGAGGAACAACATGTTACTCAATATGGTAGTTTGTTGGATACCAAGACAACATTCTTAGAAAATTTGCTAATGCATGAGTATACGGAATGTTATCTTTATTATTCTTGCTTTGAGGATGAAACTGACCTTTGTATCAAAGGCATTTGGGAAGAGCATTTTCATCAGGAAGTTGCTCATCTTCATATGGCAGCAGACATGCTAAAGAAATATGAGAAAAAAGATTGGCAGGAAGTAATACCAGACGGAAATTTCCCTCAACTATTAACGTTACACGAAAATAAAGCATATGTACGTGATATTCTTGCAAATACTGTTCAAAATACCTCTAAAAAAGAAGAGTATGTTGATGTAGCATCCTTAAGTAGTGATGCTGATTTCTTTAAATTCCAGAAGGCTGTAAATGAGCCAGTGGAAGAAGTGCCAACGCATATAGTGATTCAATCCTATATAGATTCTAAGGGTGAGGATTATCGTTATCAGGATACGGATCATCCAGTACCAGCACTTGGAGATCGCACAAAGGATAATGTTACAGTTGGTCGTGAGGCAAATGCAAATGAGTAATTGAATATGTGCCAAGTGCTGTGGTGAGGTACCTTTGGAACTCGCCTCGATACTAGAGACAGGACTTTTTTTAGGAGAGGGCTATGATAGATTAGCCTTTTCCTATTTTTTGTGAAAATGAAAGGCTTATCAATTCATCTTGTTTTACTTTAATCAACACTATATTTCTACATCAAATTTAACATCATGAATGTAGCGTTACATAGGTTTATTTCTCCTATTTTTACAATTTTATATACGAATTAAAGGTTGACTATGACAGTATGTCAACCTTTATACTAGATTTTGTTCCAATGATTAATAATGTATATGTAGGAGGGTTTTCTAATGCAAAAGTTGAATTTGAAACGATGGATAGCGATGTTCTTAACTGCATTAATGTTGCTAATAACAATTATACCATCGCCGTTAAGTATGGTTGCTAAAGCATCTAGTACTAACATTGACCTAATCGAAAGTAGTGGATGGTTAGAATCCGCATATGTGAAGTGGATGCCTATGGACGGGGTAGACGGATATGTAGCGTATGTTAAGGGTGCTTATGAAGAGGATACCGCTTATGTTAAGTTAGATAATGAATTAATAAGAAAATATCCAACTTACTATAGGGCGGATGCCGTAGGGCTTGCAGCAGGTATTTATGTCATTAAAGTTGTCCCTGTTATATCTGGGATAGAAGTTGAGGAGAGTGCAGAGGTAACTGGTACTTTATTTGTATCAGCACATACAAGAGAAGGTTTTGCATTTTCAGAGTTTTCAACGTACAAAACAGGATCCGGTGGTTATAATAACGATGGAACTGTTAGAGATGGTGCACAGATTGTTTATCTAACCAATGAAAATAAGGATACTGTTACCTTGGGCGTAAACACAGGTAGCAAGGAGGAAACTTGTACCGGTATTGTTGACATTTTGTCAAAGAGAGAAAAGGGAAAAGATTTAAGGCCACTTATCATACGTATCATTGGAAAAGTAGAAACTCCTGCTGGAGTGAGTGGTTCTTTGTTAAATATAAAGAAAACTTCCAACGTAACATTAGAAGGTATCGGAGACGATGCAACAGTCTATGGCTGGGGTATTCTAGTTCGAGAAGGTAAAAACATTGAGATTAGAAACTTAGGAATCATGTGGTTTGGTGATGATGCAGTTTCATTGGACACTAAAAATGAGAATATATGGGTTCATAACAATGATTTATTTTATGGAAAACCAGGGAGCGATTCTGACCAGGTTAAGGGAGACGGTTCCATAGATGTAAAAGCTTTTTCTACCAATGTAACGGTTTCTTACAATCACTTTTGGGATTCAGGTAAGTCTAGTCTAGCAGGAATGAGTGAAAGTCAGGAATTTTTTATTACTTATCATCACAATTGGTTTGACCATTCAGATTCACGTCATCCACGAATCAGACTTGGAAGTATACATATCTATAATAACTATTTTGATGGCGTTTCAAAATACGGTGTTGGAGTTACAATGGGAGCTTCTGCATTTGTAGAAAATAATTATTTTAGGAATTGTCAATATCCAATGCTTTCTTCTGGACAAGGTACCGATAAATACGATTCTAATACAGGTAACTATACCAATAAGGGAACTTTCTCTGGAGAAAATGGTGGTATAATTAAAGAATTTGGAAACTTCATGGTCGGTGAGAAACGATTTGTAAATCAATATACAACACCAGATGCGGGACAAATTGATGCCTATACAGTGGAGAACAGAGAGGAGCAAATCCCAGCTGATGTAGTAACTGTACAAGGGGGAACAAGTTACAATAACTTTGATACCAATCCAAGTAGAATATATTCTTATTCAGTAGATTCTGCAGAAGTGGCAAAAATTAAGGTTGAATCTTTTGCAGGACGTAACAACGGTGGAGATTTTAAATGGTATTTGAGTGAAGCAGAAGATACGAATTCTGAAGTAATTCCTGAGCTACAAGTGGCAATTATGAATTATACGTCTAGGTTAGTTTCCGTTGGTGGATTAGGAGACAATAATGAAGGGCCAACTACAGAACCCACACAATCACCAACAGAACCAACCATAGCACCAACACAACCGCCAACGAGCGAAGATTATTCACATAATTTCACAACACAAAGACTTACAAGTTCTTTCTATTCGTTTCCAGGATTAGCTAATTTGGCAAATAATAAAGGAACCGTTACATACAATGGTATGAATCTTACGGATTGTTTAAAGATGGAAACGGGAACACAGATAGTTTTTACCTCACCGGCAGATGGTATTTATACCATGGTCTTTAATCCTTCAACTGGTAAGGTGAATGCAAAAGTGAATGGTGCAAAGTATACAGGTGATGATCAAACAGGTATTCTAACAATTCCTGTTTTAGCTGGAACAAAATATACAATAGATAAAGCAGATACCGCTAATTTATTTTATATGAGTTTATCTTTGGATGATAAAGAAGTACCAACAGTAACACCAACCATAGTACCAACGGAAGCACCTAAGCCAACAGAAATACCAACAGTAATACCAACAATAACACCAACTATAGTGCCTACAGGAACACCAACACCTCCTGAATCTGTTGTAGAGGGAGACATCTTTGTATCACCAAACGCATCAGAAACTGGAGAAGGTACATTTGATGATCCAATTAAGCTTATCGTTGCTCTAACCAAAGTAAAAGCTGGTAATACTATCTGGATGTTGCCAGGAAACTATAAGTACAGTGAACCGATTGTTGTAGAAAAATGGAACAGTGGTAGTGCTGGTGCTTATAAGACAGTAAGAAACTATATGGGTGGTAAGGTTATTTTAGATTTTTCGGAGCAGGAGTATTTACCTAGCAACCGTGGTCTAGTACAAGATGCAGATTACTGGAAATGGTATGGAATCGAATTTAAAGGCGCCGGAGATAATGGTATGTTACTCTCTGGAAATCATAACATAATTGAAATGTGCCAGTTTTATGAGAATAGAGATACTGGTTTACAATTAAGTCGTTATGATACTACAGCTGCAACCATAGATCTATGGCCAAGTTATAACTTAATAAAGAATAGCACATCCTTTAACAACAGCGATGCAACAGGAGAAAATGCAGATGGCTTTGCAGCAAAGTTAACTTGTGGTGAAGGTAACGTATTTGATGGTTGCATGTCTTATAATAACAGTGATGATGGATGGGATTTATATGCTAAGTCAGAAACTGGTCCAATAGGAGTAATCACTATTAGAAATTGTATTGCTTTTAGAAATGGTAAATTAACGAACGGATCAGGTAGTGCAAGCGGAGATATGAACGGATTTAAACTTGGTGGTTCGGGAATTGCTACACCACACATAGTTGAAAATTGTATGGCATTTAAAAATGGTGCACATGGTTTTACAGATAACAATAATCCTGCACCGCTCACATTTAAAAACATTACAGCATTTAATAACAGCAATCTTAGTGGAAGTAAAAAGGCTAATTTCCAGATTGATCGTGCAAACAGACCAACTGTTTACAATGCAATCGGAATAAGCACGAGAAAAATCGCTTCGGATAAGATTACATCAGCGATTGGATCAAAAATCGTATATATGAACAGTGATAAATATTACGAATATGAAGGAAGTATAGGTGGAACCTTCGATTCAACGAGTAAAAGTGGAACAGTGATTACACCAGTTGCTACTGATATTTTTGTGAGTATCGTTGCACCAGATCTATCTACTGATTTCCATACTGCATGGAGAAACTCAGATGGTTCCATTAATACTCATGGTTTTCTGCAAATTAAGGAGAATAGTAAATATGCAACATTCTCAACGAATGGCGGTTTTATTGGTGCAGTTTTTAAAGATGAGGTTATTGTAGAGCCTACCCCTGAACCAACGCCAACCCCTGAAGTAACACCAAAACCAACACCAGAGGTAAAGCCAAGTCCAACACCAGGGGGGAAACCAGATCCAGTACCAGACGTAAAACCAAGTCCAACACCTGAACCAACACCGAAAGTGGCGTTAATTGATCAGATTAATGTAAATTCCGAAAAAAATATTTATATTGGAGGAACAATGGATTGGGAATGGGTAGGCTTACGTTACCCAAGTACACTAAAAGTTGTAAAGGACTTTACAAGCTCCAATACTAATATTTCCGAAGGTGAAATGATGCTTAGTTATAAGTCTGGTAATACCAAGATTGCTATAGTAAGTCAAACTGGAAAGATTGTTGGTAAGAGTAAAGGAAAAACCATAATTTATATTACAGTTACTTTGTCAGACGGTAAAACAAAGCAATTACAACAACAAGTCACAGTAAATGAAGCGAGCATTACGTTTAAGAGGGCAGCTTCATCCATGGTGATAGGTGATAAAAACTCATTTACATTGGAAGTCAATGGCTATAGAAATGAAGAAATTGTATGGAAAACTACAAAGCGAGATATTGCTATCGTTGGCAAAAATAATGGTAAATTAACCGCTGTAGTATCAGCAAAATCTGTAGGGGAAGATTATGTCGTTGTTAGTGTGAAAGATAAAAATGGCAAATTACTTTCTATCAAAACCAAAGTGCAAGTTTATAAATAGGTTATTATAGACAATATAAATAAAGAAAATTTATTCCATTTCTAGTAGAGGGTGAGATTCTAAGTAGTCTCACCCTTTTATCATTCATGATAAGTGAATCTTCGTAAAAAGTGCGTTTTCTCTTTAGGTGAGGAAAAGTATGTAAAGTAGACTTTTACATGTTTGGTATTGGATTTTTAGTAAAAATATTCGATCTACTAATCTAATTTTATGTTATTTTGAAAAATTTAGATTTAAATAACATAATATACCAAAATAACATGAATAAATAATAATAAATAAACAAAATGACGGGAAATTGACAAGCAAAAGCATTATGTTATAATATAATTATTACAATTAAGATGAAATATTACATGATATTTTGGGGGATTTCCATGAAATATAAGATTAGTGAATTAGCGAAATTATTAAATGTGTCAACTAATACAGTAAGACGATATGAGGGATATGGGCACATTAAATCGAAACGAGATAAAAATAATACATATAGATATTATAATAAAGGTGATCTCACTAGGTTAATGACAGTTAGGGCATTAAGAAAATATGGATTTACACATACTGATATTATTGAAATGAAAGATTATAGTATTCAAGAATTAATTCAGCAGTATAAAAAACAAGATCAAAATATGCAAGATGAAATAGCTTATTTGACGAATCTAAGACATCGATTAAGTGATGACCTGATTCTTTTGGAGAAAACGAATAGTATTTATCAACATCTTTACATCAGAGATTGTATTGCATATTCCTATGTATTATATCAAAGTGGTGAAAATTTATTGTTGGAAGAAAATCGTACTAGAAAGATTCATGAATACTTATATTTGGCACCAGAAGTACAGATGGTATACATAATTAAAAAAGAAGATATTGAATGTGATGAAATAGATATCAATATGGGATGGGCTGTAAAGGTATCAGATTTAAAACAGTTTAATATTGAGGAAAATGAGTATACAGAAAGATATAATACAAGAAAAACTCTCATGAGCTTGGAAAAACTACCTGTCAATATTGATAAAATAAATAAAAACACTTTAAATTATAAGAAAGCTATATTTCAAGAACCATTTTCCTATATGAGAGAACATAATCTTAGGTTAGATGGTGATTTATTAGGAGTTAAAATAGCTACGATAACTGAAAATAATGAAGAATTGGAGTATGTCCTGTTCAATATTCCAATTGCTGTAAATAATTGAGAAATAATAGAATGAGTAATCCCGTATTATGGCAGTAATCAAGATAAAAAGAAGCAGTTGTATCTTTCTTAGAAAGTCAAAAACTAAATAATGTTTCAGGGATGTAATAAAATATTAAAGTAGTAATAAGAAGCAGGCAAGATTTATTTTGTCTGTTTCTTATTTTATATAAAAGGAATCATTATTATGTTTCAATATTACATAAATGTAAGCTATCTGTAAGATGAATCGATGGATGAAAAAAATTCTCCATGATATAATTTCATCATAAAATACGGAGGAGACGCTAATCCTCAACTAGACAGTTTTAAATAAACTTATTATATTTCCATTATACAAGGAGGAATATATGAAGAAGAAATTTATTTGGATATTTAGTTTAATAATTCTTTCAACCATTATATTATGCTTTACTAAAGCTATGCCAGTCATTTCAAGTGGGTATAAAATGTACCAAAATGCAGTAAAGGAAAATAGCGTGGAAAGCGTTGTTGATAATATCAAAGAAAAAGAAGGGTATTTTAGTCTTGATACAATTCCAGAAGACTATATTAAGGAGTTGTTACAATCAGAGGATAAACGATTTTATTATCACTTTGGAATAGATCCAATATCCACTACGAGAGCAATGTTTAATAATGTAATGGCAGGTTCTTTTGTGCAAGGGGGAAGTACGATTACTCAGCAGCTTGCAAAGAATATGTACTTTTCTTTTGAAAAAAAGTTAGATAGAAAAGTGGCTGAAGTGTTTGTTGCTTTTGAATTAGAAAGAAATTATTCGAAAGATGAAATTTTAGAGCTTTATCTTAATGTTATTTATTTTGGAGAAGGCTGCTATGGGGTGAAGGAAGCAGCAAATCATTATTATGGCGTTGAACCACAATATTTAAATGAAGAACAGATTGGAGAGTTAGTATTTACGATTAAGAGCCCGAATAATTATAATCCTAATGTTTATGTAGGGGAAGGGGTTTAGGGGAGTGATTAATGAGAGGTTGAGGTGCGTTTTAGATGAGTACTAAAAGGTAGAGGATAGGATTTATACTTATATGAAGAGGCAGTCTCAAAATGAGTCTGCTTTTTTTGTAATAGTATATGTTTAATGACATAAAAGCTTGAATATGGTAAAATTGGACTATATTGTTACATAGAAGTTAGAGAATATAAGGGAGTTTACATAATGAGTAAAGAAATAGAAATTCAAAATGGCTTAAATACAGCGTTTATTAATCAGTATACATACTCTAATTTAGCTTACCGTCCTGAATTTATTGCAAATGATCATTTAAGTGGTAAAAAAGTTTTATCAACAATAGAGAATGAATTAAATGATTGTGAAGAATTTTTTATTAGTGTTGCATTTATAACCATAGGTGGAATAACACCATTATTACAGACTTTAACAGAACTTGAGAAGAAAAATATTCCTGGTAGGATACTAACAACTAATTATTTGACATTCAGTGAACCTGAAGCTTTAAGAAAGTTAGCAGAATGAATTTCAGATAATAGTTATCGATGAAGTTCATCGAGCTGGGGCTGCAAGTTACCAAGTAATAATGAATTATTTTAAGCCTAAATTATGGCTTGGAATGACAGCTAGTCCTGATAGACCAGATGGATATAATATATATGAATTATTTGATAACAATATAGCATATGAGATACGATTACAAAAAGCATTAGAAGAAAATTTGTTATGTCCGTTTCATTATTTTGGTATAACAGATCTATTAATTAATGGGGAAGATTTTACGGATACTCTTGGATTACGAAACTTTAATAAATTGATATCTGATGAAAGAGTTAATTATGTGATTAAAAAAGCAAAATATTTTGGTTATAGCGGAGAACGAGTAAAAGGCCTAGTTTTTTGCAGTTCGAACGATGAAGCTCGAGTTTTGTCAGAAAAGTTCAATATGCGAGGATATAATACAACTTATCTATCTGGTGACAATTCTGTTATTGAAAGAGAGGAAGCCATAGATAGATTAGTTAGCAAATCAACAGTAAATAAGCTAGATTATATCTTTACAGTAGATATCTTTAATGAAGGAGTGGATATACCAGAGGTAAATCAGGTAATCATGTTACGTCCTACGGAATCACCAATAGTATTTATTCAACAGTTAGGTAGAGGGTTAAGAAAAGCTGATAATAAAGAATTTGTTGTAATATTAGATTTTATAGGAAACTATACCAATAATTTCATGATTCCTATAGCTTTATCTGGAGATAGAAGTAGGAATAAGGACAGTTTACGTAAATTTATTGCTGAAGGTACACGTATTATTCCTGGATCTTCAAGTATTCATTTTGATGAAATATCTAAAGAAAGAATTTATAAGTCAATAAATAGATCAACTTTAAACAAAGTTGAAGATATTAAATATGAATATAGATGTTTAAAAAATAAACTGGGTAGAATTCCTACATATAACGATTACGAGGAATATAATACGATCGATATAGAATGTATCTTCGAAAATAATTCTTTAGGCTCTTATCATAATTTTTTGAAAAAATACGAGGTTGATTATTTATATAAAGATGCACTTAACGAAACACAAGAAGAAATGCTAGTATTTATATCACAAAAGATTGCTAGTGGAAAAAGAGTTGATGAACTACTTTTATTAAAGCGACTTATCACGTATAAATATTATTTAAGAAAAACATATGAGAATGACTTGGCGAATTATTATGGAGATTCACCTAGTAGAAATAGACTCCGAAATATATATAAAGTATTAACAAATGATTTTGTTCCAAGTGAACCACAAAAGAAAAAGTTCTCAAAGAGTTTATTTATAAAAGATATGGAAGTAGAAATTGTACCTACGGAGCAATTCGCATTAGCGATAACTGATGATATTTTCTTTTTGCTATTAAATGAATTACTGGACTATGGAATAAAACGTTATAAGAAGTATTTTAGTAATAGGTATAGAGATACAGATTTTGTTTTATATCAGAAGTATACAAAAAGCGATGTCTGTAGATTATTGAATTGGGATAAAAATCAAAATCCACAAAATGTAGGTGGGTACTTTTATGATAAGGAAACTTGTACCTTACCAGTATTTATCACTTATGAAAAAGATGAAGGTATCAATGATTCACAAAAATATAAAGATAGATTTGTATCACCAGTAGAACTTATATCAATATCAAAACCAGGAAGAAATTTAAACTCACCAGAAATGAGCTACTTTTATTCTAATAAAACATCGATATTTTTGTTTATGCAGAAAAATAGTAATGATAAAGGGGCAAGTGAGTATTATTTTATGGGACAAGTATTTAATACAGGTGAAAAGAAAATGGTTCGCAGAGAAGAAGTAGGGGATACCGTTTTAGAGTTTAGATATAAACTTGATATACCTGTTAGAGAGGATTTATACCAGTATTTTGTCAATGATAATGTACCTGTAGGAGATAATAATTAAGTTGTAAGGTTGAAATACAAATCTGGTGCTATGATTAGTCAATATGAATCATTAACTTGACTAGGTACTTTTTTTGATGTAGTTTATAAATGAAAATAAGTTACGTATGACTATATTATGATAATTATGCAAAAGGAAGATTTAAGATGAAAACAATAAAAGTAGTAGCCGCTATCATAGTGAATAATAAGAGAATTCTCGCTACACAACGTGGTTATGGTGATTTTAAAGGCGGATGGGAATTTCCTGGTGGTAAGATTGAAGAAGCCGAATCATCAGAAGTAGCACTTAGACGAGAAATAAAAGAAGAATTAGATATCGACATTGAAATTATAGATTTCTTAACTACAGTTGAGTATACTTATCCTAATTTCCATTTATCTATGCAATGTTATTTCTGTGGTATCAAGGCTGGAGAGGTAAAACTATTAGAGCATGAAGCATCTAAATGGTTAGCAATTGAAGAACTGGATTCTGTTCTATGGCTTCCTGCTGACATTGAAGTTGTGGAAAAAATTAAAGAGAGTTACCTTAATCATAACTAAGAAATAATATATTATTATTACCGACTGCCCGCACCGCCTTCACACTAGTTAAAAGCTAGAGTGGAGGCGGTTTTATATCTTCCCATTACTCGTCAAATAGTGTAAGATAACCTTACATACATAAGATAGGAGACAAAAGCATGAGTACATATTACATTAACCATAACACACAGATTGATACTAGTCATTTAGCAGAAAATGAAGTCACAATACCAATCATGCTTGCAATTAAAAGATTTTATCGTGACATGGAAAATACTCTTTGTGAATCAGATGATACAGGAATGAATATCGTTCTTTATTTGAAAGAAGGTGAAGCGGAAAGTTTTCGATTCTTTGGTGAGGAAAAGTCTATTATTCTAGAGGCAGCAGATGAACTTGGTTTTATTTATGCGCTCAATAATATAAGTGAAAATACACTTGGTGTTACACCTCTATGGTTCTGGAACGACCAGATATTTACGAAGAAAGCTTCGGTCACCGTATTATCTGGAAAAGAAGAAATTGTATCTAAGAAAGCAAAAGTAAGATATCGAGGATGGTTTATAAATGATGAAGTTTTAATCTCAACATGGAAGGTGGATGGTAGTCCATCCTATGCTTGGGAGATGGCGATGGAAGCATTACTTCGCTTTGGTGGTAATATGGTGATTCCGGGAACGGATTCAAACTCTAAGATTTATCGCAAACTTGCTTCAGATATGGGATTATGGATTACGCATCACCATGCAGAACCTTTAGGTGCAGAGATGTTTGCAAGGGCTTACCCGAACTTAAATCCTTCCTATGATGAGTATCCGGAATTATTTCAGAAACTTTGGAGAGAAGGAATTGAAGCGCAAATTGAGGATAAAGTTATCTGGAATCTTGGTTTTAGGGGGCAAGGAGATCTTCCTTTCTGGGAAAGCGATCCTAAATATGCGACACCAAAACAAAGGGGAGAATTAATCAGTTCGCTAATAAAGTTACAGTATCAGATGGTTTCTGAAAGAGTAAAGAATCCTGTATGTTGCACGAATCTCTACGGTGAAATTATGGAGTTATATCAAGAGGGCATGTTAGATTTACCCAAAGGTATAATTAAGGTGTGGGCAGATAACGGATACGGAAAAATGGTTTCAAGAAGACAGGGAAATAACAATCCTAGAGTATATTCTTTACCTAATAATGATAAGTTGGAAGCAGTAGGTTTTACTCATGGGATTTATTATCATGCCTCCTTCTATGATTTACAGGCTGCAAATCACATGACGATGTTACCAAATTCTATGGAGTTTATCGGAAGAGAATTAGAGCATGCATTTAGCATAGGTGTAGATGAATTCCTCATTGTGAATTGTTCTAATATAAAACCACACGTTTATCCACTGGACTGCCTTCATGTTCTATGGACGGATGGTACAATTGATGCGAATAAACATAGAAAGCAGTATATTAATCAGTATTATGGTTCTCACGTGGAAGATATTGCAGAGTGCTTTTCAGAGTATGCAAATTGCATGGTACCCTTTGGAGAAAAGGAGGATGAGCATGCGGGAGAGCAGTTTTATAATTACACTGTCAGACAGTTTGTTCATCACATGATGAAAGGGGAAAAAGAATCACCAGTTAAAGGGCTTCTTTGGCTAAATCTTGGAGATGAGAAGACGCTTACTATTTCAAAGCAAGTCTCTTGGTTTCATTCTCGAATGCTAGAAGCGAGGAGCAAAATGCAAGTACTATTTTCTAAATGTGAAGTAATAGTGAATGACCTAACCCAAACGGATTTAAAGGAGAATCAATATTCTGAATCGGATGAAGTGGAGAATAATAATACGATTCAGGCTTTAGATAGAAATATATCAGCAAAAACATTAATATTGGATAGTATCTGGCTACAAGTAAAGTTACATTTGCTCTGTGTTGAAGGTTCCATTTCCTTTTGTGAAGGATATCATTGTTATGAACAAGGAGAGTTAAAAGAAGCATTCTATCACATTGGGTTAGCAGCAGAGAAATTCCAGAATGCAAACGATAATCTTCGAGCGAGAGAGTATGGAAAATGGAAAGGTTTTTATGCAAATGACTGCCTTTGCGATGTAAAACAAACTGCTTATGTGCTTCGACATCTGATGGGATATCTAAGAAACCTTGGGGATGGACCACACTTTTATGAATGGCAACGTTATTTTTTATATGCGGAAGAGGATCGTAGAGTTGTGTTGATTACGAATATGGAAAATCATATGACGGATGATGAGTTGTTTGATTGTATGAAAGTTTGGATGGAAAAAGAGAATAAATAAACAGGTGTTATCCAATATGACAGAGGAGAAGATTGCATGAAAAATAAAGTTGGAATTATATTATATACTGGTGATCAAGAATCCGTTTCTTCTTACCTTTATTAAGAGAATTATTGGAACAATAGCGAAAGCATTGATTAAATAGCCAGATAGAAAAAGTTTTCTATCTGGGCTATTTAAAGTTAATAACCTTATTTTTATCCCTATATTGAGATTGTAGTATTAGGAAAAGTCTCTTTTTCAATAATTAGGATGATATTGAAATGATTTCGTTCATATTTTAGATTAGTCTTATTCGTATTGTATATAATCTTATAAGTCTGTCGGTGGTGAATATTTGTATTTCTCTACTGGTTTAATTCTCTTTCCACATTGTGGACAAAATACATCGCTTAAAGGAATTCTATTGAGTAAACGTCCGCAAAAAGGACAACAATTATAATAAAGACCTGCAAGTGAGTATCCTATCGATATTAAAGCTCCCAAGCCCATTACGGCTATACCCAGATATATATGAACTATTGTGAGTAAACACCCAAGAAAAAAGATAGCAATCATAGGGATAGAAAGCTTATATGCTATTTTTCTATATTTCCAAATTGTTTCTATTTTCTGGTTTTCTTCTTCAAATACTTCTTGCTCTGGTCTAGGACGTCTTGTTGCGCGTCCACCACAAGGGCAAACGGAAGTAGCACTATCCAAAGAACGCCCACAAGTTAAGCATATGAATTTTGAGTCATTCGTATTATCAACCATAGTTTTTCTCCTTATGCGCTGCATTTTGTGTATGCCAAGTTTGTGTATGCAATGAAACACAAACAATCCAATTCATTGGAAGAATGGCTAGCATGTTTTTTATCTTTTTCTATAGTATATCTGTTATATTATGGATAATCAAGGATAAGATATCCATTTATACAACATATCAAAATTAATAGTACATGAAAGAAATTTAGCATGCATCAATATGAATGATAAAAGAGGAGACTTTGAACTATTTTATAGTATAATAATTATGCTATAATTTAAGATTCATTTAAGGTTGACCTCTTAAAATATAGTAATAAGGAGCATACCACAACTCAAAAATTCTAAAACTTTTTTAGTTGATTAAGGTTAGGAAAACATAACAATGAGAATATTATTGATTGAAGATGAAAAATACATGGCAGAAGCTGTGGCGCAGGTTTTACGCAAGAACAATTATACTGTCGATTTAGCCCATGATGGTGAGTATGGGCTTGATTGTGCGTTGTCAGCTATCTACGATATCATTATACTTGATATCATGTTGCCTAAAATGAATGGGTTGGATGTTCTAAAGTCTTTACGTAGAGAAAAAATTGCCACTCCTGTAATACTACTATCCGCCAAAGGGGAAACCGAAGACAAGGTAAGAGGACTGGATACCGGTGCGGATGATTATCTACCAAAGCCATTTAAAACCGAAGAGCTTCTTGCTCGTTTGCGTGCGTTAGGGCGCAGAAAGGGTGAAATTATTCCGGAAGGTATATTGTCTTATGGTGATATAGAACTTAATCCCAATACGCTGGATGTGTATTGTGGTAAAAAAACATACAAATTAACCCTAAAAGAAAGCCAGCTTTTAGAATTACTTATGAACATGAAAGGTATGGTTATCTCAAAAAATTACATTATCGAAAAGCTGTGGGGCTTTGATGGTGAAGCAGAAGATAACCATGTGGAGGTATACATCTCTTTTCTGCGTAAAAAACTGGCTGCACTAGGTTCAACGAATACAATTCAAACTATACGAGGTCTTGGATACATGTTAAAAATGGTAAAGGAAGAATAAGGATTATGTTTAAGAAATTACGAAACAGATTTATAATGCTTAATATGGTAATCATTTCGGTAATGATGCTTGCTGCCTTTGCTGTAATCTATATCATGACCTATACGAATATACAAAATGAAAACAATGCAAAACTTCAAAAAGTTTCCGCTACTTACACCGTTGGCAAACAAGCAATTCTTCCTAACACAATGTTTGGAGGACGTATTGCAAATGGTACAATCCCAACCGACTATACCCTTTCTTTTAATATTATCATTGACAGTGATGGCAGCCCTGTCAGTATACATTCTTTTGTCGATATGCCTGAAAAGATGTATATAAAAGCTGCAGAGCTTGCGCTTTCCACAGGAAAACATGCAGCGAACATATCGCTTGATGGAAAGCGGTGGATGTTCCAAATCAATGAGATAGGGAATCTAGCAATGAGGGGATTTGAGGACAACGGAACAGGGAAAGTTGTTCAGTTAATAAATTGCAGTAAGATATCTTTTTTAGATATCACGGAGTCACAGGGAATATTGACTAATCTTTACATTACATTTGCTGTAATCGGTTTTCTAATGCTTTTTGTTATCTTTGGCATTAGTGTGTTTTTTGCCAGACGATCTGTTGCCCCTGTTGAAATAGCGTATATGAAACAAAAGCAGTTTGTTACGGATGCCTCTCATGAACTCAAAACACCCATTGCATCTATTGGCGCTAATACCGACGTTCTCCTGGCAAACAAGCAGGAAACCATCGAAAGTCAAAAAAAGTGGGTGGAATATATCAAGGCCGAAACCGATCGTATGGGGAAACTCGTGGGCAATCTTTTATATCTTGCCAAAACTGATAACGTTGAAATCGGCATGGATAGCTTACCATTTAATATCAGTGATACTATCCGTGACACCGTGTTATCTATGGAAGCTGTGGTATTTGAAAAAGGCTTGATGCTTACGCAAAGTATTGAGCCAAATATCATTATAAATGGCGACAGTGATAAGCTGGTACAGGTAGTGAAAATACTGTTTGACAACGCCATAAAATATTCAAATAAAAACGGTAGTATTGATATTGTACTAGAACAAACAAGACATCAAGTGGTGTTTACGATAAAAAACACTGGAGATGGTATTTCTTCAGAACATCTACCAAAGATATTTGATCGTTTCTATCGCACCGACCCGTCAAGAGCACATGATGGTAGTTATGGATTAGGGTTGTCCATTGCCAAGGCAATAATCGACAACACAGGTGGTAAGATTTATGCTACAAGTGTGGAGGGAGAAAGTACTACCTTTATGTTTACGTTAAATAAAAATAATTCTTAACGATGAAAGGTTCTCGGGTGAAAATCCGAGACTTTTTGGCTCTGTACTATGTATTTAGGGAGATTCATTGAAACTCACAAAAATACTTAGTGCAGAGCTTTTTTGATTTAAAAAGAAATACCGTATATAAAAATTCTTCATTTAAGGTTCATTAAAGGTTGTTCTCTTATAATAAATACAAACTTAATTCAATGGAGGATTCATATGAAGAAGAATGCGATAACCATAATCATATTAGGTCTGTCTGGTATTATCCTCGCCTTAGGTATTTGGCAGCTTGTGCTATACATACCTGCACAGCTTGACATGCTTGCTGACGCTACAACACAGGGTGCTACTGCAGAGCAAATATCAGAATATTACTGGCAACAATTCATGCCGCAGGTGCTTAGCTATGTTATCACGACACTTGGTTTTGCTTCCGTATTATTTGCGGCTGGTATGCTTTATCGAAAGCATGGAGCATCAACAATTGCGGTAAGTAGCCCACAAATCGGGGAAATTCCACCAAAAGCAATCGAAGTTTTCAACAATCCTGATGATTTCTTTGAGGAATTTGAAATTGTTACAGACGAACAAGAACAGTAACAAAAATTATGAAAGGTTGATTGAAGGTTAAGTAGCTACCATATTTGCGTAGTCAGTTGCTACAATCACAGAAAAGGAGCTAGAAAAAATGTACATTATACAAAATGCACTTAAAAACTTAGTGCGCAACAAGGGTAGAAACATCATGATAGGGTCGATTATCTTCGCTATCATCTTGACAACGGTGATATCCCTAATCATTAACAATACAGCCACTTCTGTCATTGAAGATTACAAGGATCGTTTTGGATCGGAAGTGTCTATTACACCGAATATGCAAAAAGTTCAGGAAGAAGCAATGAATAATTCTACTGACGGTAAGGTGAGAATGATGCGACCGGAAATTTCGTCCGAACTACTCATTCAATTTGCTGATTCTGAGTATTTGAAAGAAAGTATTGCAACCGGTTCTGTCATGGGAAATTCAACCCAAATAAATGCGATTGACCAAACTGATGATGATGGAACAGGTACCACAGGCGGACAAATGGTTAGGATGGCTGGAGGAAATGGCAATTATTCATTGTTGGGTGATAGCTGGTCAGACTTCTCGGATGGACTACGTAGCATTGAAAGTGGTAGATTACCAGAAGAAGATGGTGAATGCGTAATCAGTATGGATCTGCAGGAAGAAAATAATATTTCGGTGGGTGATACGTTACTATTTACCGCTCATATGAGAGTTCCTACTCCTGATGATATTGGAGATGTGAATGACGAAGATACAATCGAAGTTAATGGAATCGAATATACTGTTTCAATTTCTGGACTAGGTACTGTGAACCTACAACGAGAAGTGGAATATTCTCTTAGTGTTGTGGGTATTTACAACGATTTGACAGATGAATATTCAAACTCTAATATGCCGAAGATGGCAGCATTGAACCGCCGTAATGAGATTTTGACCTCACTTAGTACTTTACTAGCACAGCGTGGTGTTGATGAAAGCGGTGTATCAGTAAATGTGACCTACTATCTGAAAGATCCTAGTATGTTATCAGCGTTTGAAACAGAAGTTAGAGCAAAGGGCTTATCAGATTTATTTGATGTTAGTACCGATGCCGCTTCATACGATAGCATTGTAAAACCAGTATTAGGATTAAAAAGTATCTCTATTACATTTATGATTGTGGTAATGGTACTGGGTGGCGTTATTCTACTACTCCTTACCTCCATTTCCATCAGAGAACGAAAGTATGAAATCGGTGTACTTCGTGCAATGGGTATGAAAAAAGCTAAGGTAGCACTTGGAATTTGGACGGAAATCTTCGCAATTACTTGTGTATGCCTTGTCATTGGATTAGGTGTAGGTACAGTAGTGGCGCAACCTGTGTCCGATGTATTGCTTAAATCACAGGTGGCAGCAGCGGAAACCAACACCGACACACATCAAGGTCAAAATGGAATGTTTACAGGTGGTGGTCGTACAGCGGGTGCTTTTATGATGGGATCAGGTGGCGGAATTAACTCATCCAATGAAAAACCGCTTTCTGAGATGAAGATAACGCTTGATCTGATTACAGTACTTGAGATTATTGCAATCTCTATCTTACTGGCTTCGTTAGCAGGACTGGCTTCCATCAGTAAGATTACAAAATACGAGCCGATTAAGATACTCATGGAAAGGAATTAGGTGGTAGCAATGAACGTATTGACACTAAACAATGTGACTTACAGATATGAAGGAACGAAAAAGAATGTACTGAAAGGCGTAGATGCTTCCTTTGAAGCTGGAAATGTCTATACCATAGTCGGAAAATCCGGTTCTGGCAAGTCCACTTTTCTTTCTTTGATTGCTGGACTGGATGTTTGTACGGAAGGGCAAATTTTACACGGTGAGCAGGAATTGAAAAAGCTTGATCGAGACGAATACCGCGCCAAAGGTATTGGAGTAGTGTTCCAGAGTTTTAATCTCTTAACAAATGCATCTGCCGTTGAAAACATTGTGCTATCTATGAATATTAGTGGAAGTAAAGAAGCCAATAAAAAAACATTTGCCTACTCCTTACTTGAAAAGGTAGGTATTGACCGTGAAACAGCGGACAGAAAAATCCTCAAACTCTCCGGTGGAGAACAGCAGCGTGTAGGTATTGCAAGAGCAATCTCACACGATCCTGACATTGTCATTGCTGACGAGCCAACAGGTAATCTTGATAAAGATACCGAGGAGGAAATCCTAAAAATCTTTACCTCCCTTGCTCATAATGAGGGTAAATGTGTTATTCTCGTCACCCACTCTAAAAAAGTAACTACCATAGCTGATATGATTTATGGCATGAGTGATGGTAAGATGATAGAGATGAAGCAAAAATAAACGAACAGGCAACGTTAAGTATAGGCTGTTGTCAAGTAGCATCAGGGATAACTGAGATGGTGAATAACCATTAAAGTTATCCCTTTTTTAGTGTTCCATTGTTCTATAGCTTTGTGAAAGAAGTGAACTAATTTTAATTTCTGAATAAACAAGTCCACATAAAATCCAAACCTTGTATTGTGTCTGGAACACCGTTCCTATATTTTCTGATTTCAACAATTTCAAAATGAGGTGCAAATAGCTCAACTAGTCTTTCTTTTGTAAAGGCAACACCGACACGTTTTCTCTGTTGGTAGAATTCCCAATCATCAACTTCATCTGCACAATTTTCACCCCAAGCGAAACATACAAGACCAAAGTATCCACCTGGTTTCAGAACAGACTTTATTAATTCTATGTATGTTATTCTTCTATGTGGAGGCAAATGGTGAAGCATTCCTGAATCATATGCAAAATCATATTTGCCGTTTATGCACTCTTTAAGTACATTTTGACATCTGAAATCGACACTAACACCCTTCTGTGTAGCAATTCTATTTGCATTTTCAATAGCAGTGGATGAAATATCTATAGCTGTTACCGATACACCATGTTTAGCCATAAAAATAGCATTTCTTCCTTCTCCGCAACCAAATTCAATAGAAGAGGAAATAGGCACGCCTTTCCCGAAAAATTCTACTAAATTTTCATCAGGTACATCATTTTGGATGATAAAATTCGCTGGGTGTTTTCTTGATTCATAAAATTCATCCCAAGATACATTTTCAGCTTGACTATCTAATAATTCCATTATGTCATCATAATTATTAATAAATGGTTTCATACTGCTCCTCCCGATTTTAATTACATCACAATTGAAAGCAAATATGAATCATTTGCTATATAAATTATAAATTAAATTACACAAATTTACCATGTTAAATTCAATTTATTTACTGTGGATTTTATTATTAAATGCTAGTTATTCTTCCGAAACCATTACTCAAAATAAACTTTTATTTTACAAAATTTGCATTTTAATCATTGAATCTGATATAATATTGTAAACAAGATAAAATTAACCAGTTATATTTTATGGTAAAGATATGAAGGAATAAGAACATAATAATGCCAAAGGAGGAGATTTTAATAAATAACTTACAAAAGTTATATCAAACAAAAAAAATATATGATTTAGAAGGTACGGAACGATATTTTGTTGCTGCCATCAAAGATAATATGGAGTTTCATAATCAGCATTGCAAGCGTTATGCGAAGATATTAAAAAAACAAGGGATTACAAAAGATGATATACAGTCTATCGAAGACTTACATAGAATTCCACCACTTCCAACGTTGTATTATAAAAAAATAAGAATTGCATCCTTACCTAGTAAGAAGATGGCAATAAAAGCAACATCTTCGGGAACAAGCGGGGTAAAAAGTAAAATAGGCTATGATGCAAAAGGGCTATATTATGGGGCTCACATGGTGTACCGTACTGCAAAGTATCATAAACTCTTATCAACGAAACCAACTAATTATATCCTCCTTGGATTTAAGCCGTGGAAAGAAAATCAAGCAGTAACAGCAAAGACTTTGCTTGGTTCAACTTATTTTGCACCAGCGAAAGAGAGAGTATATGCACTACAATATATTAACGGTAACTATGAACTTAACATAAAAGGAGTGTTAAAAGCTTTAGTTAAGTTTAGTAAACAGTCAAATCCTGTTCGTATCATTGGATTTCCTGCTTATGCTTTATTTTTGATCAATGAATTAGAAAAAAGAAAAAAACGTTTTATATTACCGAAGGGCTCCAAGGTTATTCTTGGTGGTGGTTGGAAGCAGTTTTATTCAGACCAGGTAGATAAGGAAGTATTATATCAAAAAATTCAGAGGACTCTTGGAATTGAAGTAGAAAATATTCGTGAATTTTATGGTGCGGTGGAACATCCTATGATATATTGCGATTGTAAAAATCACCATTTTCATGTACCTATCTATAGTCGTGTATTGGTAAGAGATGTGGATACTTTATTGCCAGTGCCAAACGGTAAGGTTGGTATTCTAAATTTTCTTTCTCCGTTGCTTTCTAGTATGCCATTAACGAGTGTTATGACAGATGATTTAGGTGTGCTACATGATGGAGCTGAATGCGGGTGTGGAATTACAGCACCTTACTTTGAAGTTCTAGGAAGAGCCGGACTTCGAGACATACATACCTGTGCACAGGGAGCAGGAGAGTTGTTGGGAGGTAATAGTAAATGATATTATGCGGTGGTGAAGTACTAGAATCAAGTCAAACAAAACAGGTATTAAAAGACTTATACCCTCGAATCCTATTAACACTGAAACGAGGTATCTTACCTTCTAAAGTAGTGATTATGGCTTGCCATCAATTATCTAAGCGTATTATTGCGGGTGAATATCAAGAATTACTTGGAGGATTTTTAACAGAGGATCAGATAGCAAAGACTGCACAAATGTTATCCGCGGAGTGTTTAGTAAGTAAGATTCGAATCGAACTTGGTGCAGCAA
This sequence comes from Lachnoclostridium phytofermentans ISDg, assembly GCF_000018685.1. NCBI lineage: Bacteria > Bacillati > Bacillota > Clostridia > Lachnospirales > Lachnospiraceae > Lachnoclostridium > Lachnoclostridium phytofermentans. The sequence goes on from NC_010001.1 coordinate 2,005,825, forward strand.
TTGGAGAATGTCTCCCTGAAACTTCTCATCAGATCATGCCTTTGGGTGTTTTATTACATATCGCAGCTGGTAATATGGAGGGGCTACCTGCCTATAGTGTTATTGAGGGACTTTTAGCGGGAAACATCAATATTGTTAAACTACCAGCCACAGATTCGGGAATTACCATTAAGTTATTACAGGAGTTAATTAGCATTGAACCAAAGATAAAAGATTATATCTATGTATTCGATACTCCATCCAGTCATCTGGAAGAATTAAAGGCTATGGCTAATATGGCAAATGGTATAGTAGTCTGGGGTGGAGATGAGACGATGAAATCCATAAGAAATCTAGCTTCTGTTGACACTAGGCTGATTGAATGGGGACATAGAAAGAGCTTTGCTTATCTTACGAAAGATGCCATTACAGACAAGGCATTAATGGAGCTTGCGACTCATATAGTAACTACGAAGCAAATACTTTGTAGCTCTTGTCAGGGAATTTATTTAGATACAGATGTGATGGAGGACTTGGAGAATTTCTGTGAAAGATTTTTACCGATCCTAGAGAGTGCGGTTGCAAAAGAAGAAACTCCTAGTATGTGTACGAGAGCACAGATTTCGCTTCTTCTGTATCATGATGAGTTAATTGAGTCAAAAGGCAAATTATACAGAGGGAAACACTGTAGCCTAAAGGCGTTACCGGATGTTTTGCTAACATCTTCTTATACCCATGCGAATCTGTGGGTAAGAGGACTTAAGAGAAATGATATCATAGAGAAATTACACAAGAACAAAGGATACCTACAGACTGTAGGTTTGGTTTGTCAGGAAAATGAATGGAATGAATTATCGAATTACTTTTTCCTCGTAGGAGCGACCAAAGTGACAGTTCCTAAATTTATGTCTTATATGGATGTATTTGAAACCCACGATGGAGAATATCCACTGAGAAGATACGTAAGAATTGTAAATGGGAGAGTTCTATCTTAGGAGGATTTGCGATGAGTTCATTTCAAGATTTGCGAATTGTGGATAATTTTTATCAAACGTCAGCATTTTTCCCCATGCCGACAGTTTTAGTAAGTACCTTAGCGGAAGATGGAAAAACATCCATTGGTTCATATTCTCTTTGCTTTCCTTACTACATAGCTGGTAGAGAGTATTATGCTATGCTCTTAGAATGCAGGAATTCCTCGAATACAGCGCAGAATATCTTAAGAAGTGGTACTTGCGCTCTTAATTTTATTGAAGATAGCCTAGATGATTTTAAAGAAGCAGTTCGATTAGGATTTCCAGGAGAAACGGCAGCAGAAAAGATGGAGAACTGCAAATTTACCCTTGAAGAAGGGCTTGCAGCGAAAGATGGAACCAAGCGTCCTCTGATTATATCAAAAGCGTATCAGGTATTTGAATGTACTTGGATATCTGACTTAGATGGGGCGAAAGAAGATAGTAAAAAGGTCGGGCAACTAGAGGGCGTAGAACCTCCTTATCGCAACTTTAATGGGATAACTAGTAAGTTCGGCGCTCATTTTATCCTACGAATTGATAATATACTGATGAAGAAAAAACAATACGATGCAATTATTGATGGGGTGAGAGCATCTGCATTTCCTAGAGTCCCAGTCGATTATGGATATCGTGATTCTACGAATTTTTGGTATACAAAATTTCGCCGTCCAAAACCAGTGAAAATTCCTGAAGGAAAAGAAGTGGATATAACTTCTGTTGTGTATGCAGCAAATCGTATGGATGCGGAGATAAAATTTACAAAAGAGGCGTGCCAGAAGTTAGTAAAAGTTCCACGCATTTTCTTAAAAACAGCACTGCAAGGGTGTATCGACTGGGCTAAAGCAAATGGTGTTACGTTGATTACAGAAGAACATATGAAGATGATTAGTGATAAGAGAGCGAAAGAGAAGAAACATTAGATAAAACCAATAGAAAGAAAAATGCACCCTCCATTATCCGTACAAATTTTGTCTATATAGATAATGAAGGGTGCTTTTATGTTAGCTTAGTTAACTTTCGATAGAACCTTTTATGATTGAGATAACAGTCTCATAAGGGTAAGTAATCGGTGTATTTGATATATTAGTTGTAGTTGATTCTTGATTATCTTGATTACTGTTGCTTAATATCCGATATAAATCATCCTCCATAGTTACAGTAAGAATGTTATCTATAAAAACCATCTTACCTTGGGCTGGATTGATTAAGGATGCAGGAGTAGAGGCATAAGTCTGTAACAATAAGATAACAATTTGATCTTTTTCTAGGTATCCAGCTTCTTTAGTAGTTTTTTCATTCTCCATTTGTTTTATCTGAATCGTATCTCCAATATTAGCTTCCCCATATATAACATCTAATATTTCAACATCCGAAACTGCATATTTCTGTGACATTCCAGAACTTTGCCCTATTACAATAGATTTGTTGCGTTCTACATTCTTTATCTGTCCCTTAATAATTAAGTTTGAGGAACGAACAGCATCTTTCATATTATAGTAAGTGGTATAGTCAGCTGTAAAATCCTTTTGTTTACATCCGGTGAATGCAAATAGGATTATCAAAACAATTAGGACTGAGATATAATCACGTAGCTTATGCATAGAAACCTCCTACCTATCAGTGTTTAGTTATTCTTATATTTAGTCTATCTTAGTTTAATCCCTCTTAGGTTTCCCTTGAAATCTTTTCTTAATAACCACGCTAACAACCTTATAAATAGGATGCTCGAATCTTCTAACAACATTTTTTAAGTGTTTCCGTATTTCAATTGTCTGTGGACAGTGAGTCTCACATTTTCCACATTGAACACAAAGAGATGCATTGCTCTTTTTGTCTCTCAAAGTGGTACACATAATATATTCCTTGAAGGCTTTATTATAACCTTCGGCGTAACTAACATTATAGCACCGGAATACACCAGGAATATCAACACCTTTCGGACATGGCATACAGTAACCACAGCCTGTGCATGGAACTTTAATCTTATCATTCAGTGCTTTTTTCACTTGTTCAAAAAGATGCATTTCTTTTTCTCCGAGTTCACCGACAGAGACGGTAGATGCTATTCGGATATTTTCTTCTAACATCTCCATAGAATTCATTCCGGATAATACGACACTAACGTCTTCTTGATTCCATAACCACCTGAGTGCCCACTCAGCAGGACTACGTTTTGGTTCTGCTCTATCAAATAAATCAAGTGCTTTTTTAGGAAGGTTGTTAACTAATCTTCCTCCTCGTAAAGGTTCCATAATAATCACAGGAATATGTTTGCTTGCTGCCTTTTTTAGACCGGCTACACCAGCTTGACTTTGCTCGTCCATGTAATTATACTGTATCTGACAGAAGTCCCATGAGTATGCATCAAGTAATTCTTGAAATGCTGCTGTATTTCCATGATAAGAAAATCCAATGCGTTTAATGATACCTGCTTGTTTTTTTGATTCTAGCCATTCTAATATCCCAAGATCGATTAGGCGGTTCCATATGTTAACGTCTGGTAGCATATGCATCAAGTAATAATCAATGTAATCCGTTTTTAATCGTTTTAATTGTTCATCAAAAAAACGGTCGATATCGCCAGCCTTTTTAATAAGATAATGAGGTAACTTTGTTGCTATCATTACTTTCTCTCGGCAATTGTGTTTTTGCAATATCGTACCGAGGGCTTCTTCACTGCCAGAATAGATATAAGCGGTATCAAAATAATTAATGCCATGTTCAATTGCATATAAGATTTCTCGTTCTGTTTCCTCCATATCGATGGCTTTTCCCTTTTTCGGAAAACGTAAACATCCAAAGCCAAGGATTGAAAGAGAATCGGTCTGATTTGGATTTCTGTAATTCATGGGGCCTCCTAATTCATGACAAGGAAAAGTTTATAAAGTTACTTTTTCTTGCTGATAAATAACGTTATTTATGACAAGGAAAAGTTCACAGAGCGTACTTTTTCTTGTTGCATTGATAACGCATTCTTGTCCATAATTTTAACATAGTAGTTTATGTGTTACAAGCGGATGAACGAAATAGTGAAAGGAGAAGTCGTAGTTTCTACGACTAAAATATATTATGAACATAACCATTTTTAATGAAGGAAGAGACGAAAAAAGAAAACCTGAAGTACTAACGGTATATCCGGATGGAATAGGAGGGGTATTACGTGATATTGTATCAGAAATGGAGAATGCTAACCTGCTAACCATTGGTTCTTTATATGACGAGGAATGCGGTTTAACAGAGGATATATTAGAGCAAACCGATGTACTTATTTACTGGTCCCATGGCGGTAATCATGAATTTCCGGATGAAATAGCAAATAGAGTGAAAGCGCATGTTCTACGAGGAATGGGGTTTATTGTATTACATTCTGCTATCGGTTGTAAGGCATTTACTTCCTTGATGGGAACAACTTGTACTTTTCGATATCATCATGATGATAAGGAGTTTGTGGTTTGCTGTAACCCTAACCATCCAATTGCGGAGGGAATTGAGGATAGGTTTGAATTATCCATAGAAGAGACCTATGGTGAATACATGGATATTCCAAAACCAGATGATGTTATTTTCCTTGGTTGGTTTAGCAGTGGAGAGGTATGCCGAAGCGGATGTACTTTTACAAGGGGAAATGGTAAAATCTTTTTCTTCCAACCTGGTCATGAGACAAATCCGTCTTTTTATCATCCGCAGGTTAGAAAGATTATAAAGAATGCTTGCCGCTGGGCAGTACCTACAAGAAAGTTGCCTAAGGTTTCAGAGTGTGTCGCGTTGTAGAAAAATTATGTACTGCCGTCAATAACTAACACCAATTTCTTAACGATACGGTATTTTGTTCTAAATTTTCATCGTTATAGTGAAGAGAGATATAAAAAGAAACAAGAAATCATTAACATTAAAAGAGGCATGCAATAAATTTGCATGCCTTAAATCGTCTTATTTAAGTAGTAGCTTTTTATGTTAAAAATAAATTATACTCATTTCTGAATTTTAGCAATACTACAGTATCTATCTTACCACACCTTAAATTATAAGTCTAGTATTATTTTTTTTTTCTGATAAAATTCTTTACAGAAAGGAAATTAGTATACAAAAATTCGAAAACGTTGCGTTTGAGTTGCAGTTGAGTTGCATTTGGAAGAAGGAATAGAGCTGTTAAAGCAGAAATGGAGAAATTATGGAATTAGATCGTTATAGCAGGGAGTATGAAGAGCAACATTTAAAAGAATGTGTGAACGTAATCGAACAAAATATTGAGAAATATGCGAAACAAGAAGCAATACTTGCAGGTGACATTAAAGAAATGTATGACCATTACCATGATGATAGCCCAGAGATTTATACCGAGTTATCGAATACAATGACGATGCACGGAAGTATTAAGATGGCATTAAATAAAAATCGAAAAGCGTTACAGAAGCCTTATTTCGGGCGAATCGATTATTTAGATCATGAGGATGATAAAAAGAGTACCTTATACTTAGGGAAAAACGGTGTCATGAAAAGTGCTACCGAGATAGAAGTAATTGACTGGAGAGCACCGATTTCCAGTGTTTATTACGAAAGTGAGGTAGGAGAATGTAACTATAGAGTTCCAGAAGGAGAGTTAAGAGAAATAAAACTTAACCTTAAACGAACTTATGAAGTTGAGAAAGACAAATTGCTTGATTTTTATGATTCCGAAGTAGTTGCCAATGATGAGCTCTTAACGAAGTATCTAGCAAAGAATAAAGAAGCAGTATTAGGTGAGATTATTGCAACGATACAGAAGGAACAAAATGATATTATAAGACAATCTCCATTTCATAATGTTGTTGTGCAAGGGGTTGCTGGAAGTGGTAAGACTACGGTTGCGATGCATCGTATCTCCTATATACTTTATAACTATCAGGAGAAGTTTCGTCCAAAGGAGTTTTTCATTATAGGTAGTAATAGAATCTTACTTGATTATATCACAAGTATATTACCTGACCTTGACGTTTACGGAATAAATCAAATGACGTTAGAGCAGTTCTGTCTATTCTTATTAGACGAAGATATTATTACAGATAAGTACAAAATAATATCGCATATTCAAAAGGATAAGAAGGAATATAAAAAGTTTGCAGAACGAAAAGGGTCATTATCCTACCTTAAGGAGTTAGATGCGTATTTAAATCAGAGAGAAATTGAAATGATTCCCAGAAAAACAGTAGTCTATGAGGATGAGGTACTTTTTTCAGAAGAAGCATTTGATGATTTTTTGAAAAACAATCAGATGTGGTCAACCCAAGCGAAAATCACAATGTTAAATGAAAGAGCTCTGAATAAAATTAGGAACTACTTTACCGGTAGAGATTATGAATATGAAAAAGAAGAAAAAAAGGTTGCGATTAAACAATTTAACAATTATTACGGTCCTAAGAAGTGGAAATATGCGCTTATCACGCTTTATCAGGAATTCTTACAGTGGATGCTTACAAAAACTGAGGGAGAGGAACAACTTGGTATCAATGACTGTATCTTAAGTCTTAGTAAAAAAGAGGTAGATGTCTACGATTTAGCAGCATTATTGTATATCAAACGACGAATGGTACTCACCGAGGAGATGGAAGATGCAAGACATGTTGTAGTTGATGAGGCTCAGGATTATGGTGCTATGGTGTTCGGTGTCTTGCGTTATGTACTACCTCGTTGCACATTTACAGTGATGGGAGACGTTTCTCAGAATATTAATTACGATTCTGGTATGAATGACTGGGAAGCATTAAAACAAGAGGTGTTTAACAAGGATCGAGATACCTTTGGCGTGTTAGCAAAGAGTTATCGTAATACAATAGAAATCTCAAATTATGCGACCAGTATCTTATCACATTGCTCGTTCCCTACGTATCAGGTAGAACCTATTATCCGCCATGGAGCTATGGTTGCGAAGCATCAAGTGGCAAAGGAATCAGAGATGGTATCAAATGCAGTAAGAATTATAAAGTCTTGGCAGGAGACTGGATATGATACGATAGCGGTTATCTGTAAAGATAGTGAGAGTACAGAAAAGGTAAGTAAACTTCTTAGTAAACAGATGGAAGTTATGGAAGGAAGCCTAGAAAATGCAGTATTTTCAAAAGGAGTTATGGTACTTCCGATTCAGTTAACTAAAGGTCTTGAGTTTGATACCGTTCTGTTATGGAATCCGAATCAGGAGAGTTATGAAAAGAGTGATGCGAATGCAAAACTTCTTTATGTAGCTGCAACAAGAGCTTTACACGAGCTGACGATGGTTTATCAAAACAAGCTTTCGGAATTATTATAAGATAAAAAACTTTTTAACCTCATCAGGGAAGTTTTCCGCTTATTTAAGCGGGGGTAAGGACTTGCCTGTTTTAAAATGCCACGTAGTGGAGAAAATCATATAAAAAATAGGACTTAATCAGGTATAATCCCCGAAATTCGAGGCTTTCTGATTAAGTCTTTTTTTCTTAAAAATTTAAAAAGAGGGGGCTTGAAAAAAATAGTCAATTCATTATACTGATATTGACTAAATCGGTTAATAAGGGGGGATTGGATGAATGAGAAGTTTTTGGAGCTACCTGAGGAAAAACAGTTACGAGTGATAAATGCAACTATGGAAGTTTTTGCAAAGAATGATTATAAGCATGCTGTTACGGATGACATTGCATCTAAAGCAGGAATCTCGAAAGGATTATTATTTTATTATTTTAATAATAAGAAAAATCTATATTCGTATGTATTTCACTATACTATGGATATTATGCGAAAACAAATTTTAGATGAAAAATTTCAAGAGATTGATGATTTCTTTGAATTACTCGAATATGCATCGTATAAAAAGTGTGTACTTATAGAAAGAAATCCATATCTTATGGATTTTTCAATGAAATGCATATTTGGTGATAAAGAGAATGTGTCGCTAGATTTGCAGAAAGACATTTCGCAAGAAACTGCAACGATTTTTTCGGTGTATTTTAAAAATATTAACCTTAATAAATTCCGTGATGATATATCACCAGAATATTTAATTAGGATGCTTACCTGGATATCTGAAGGTTATGTCCTTGAGAAAAAGATGCAGGGGAAGGAACTTGTGATTGATGAAATTATGGCTGATTTTAAACAATGGACTCAGTATTTTCGAAAGATTGCATACAAGGAGGAGTATTTAAATGAAAGTAATTGAAGTTGACCATATCACGAAGGATTATGGTAACCAGAAAGGGGTATTTGACGTATCATTTTTTGTTGAGAAAGGAGAAGTTGTTGGCTTTCTTGGACCAAATGGTGCAGGAAAAACAACGACGATACGCCAGTTAATGGGATTTTTGCATCCGGATCAAGGAAAAGTATCCATCCTTGGAATGGATTGTTTCGAGCAAGCAAGTATTATTCAGAATAGTTTAGGATATCTACCTGGTGAAATTACCTTTATGGATGACATGACAGGATTAGAGTTTCTGCACTTTATTGCTAAGATGAAGAAAATGAAAGATTTTTCTTATGCAGAGAATCTTATGAATTATTTCGAACTTGATCCAAAAGGAAAAATTAAAAAGATGTCAAAGGGAATGAAGCAAAAGATAGGTATTGTTTGTGCTTTTATGAATCAGCCGGACATTCTAATTCTTGACGAACCAACAAGTGGCCTAGATCCTTTAATGCAAAGCAAATTTGTTGATTTAATTTTAGAGGAGAAGAAACGTGGAGCCACTATTTTTATGTCCTCTCATATATTTGAAGAGGTTGAAAAAACCTGTGACAGAGCAGTTATTATAAAAGAAGGAAAGATAATAGAGGATGCACAGATTGAAAAATTAAAACATAGTAGAAAGAAGGTTTATGAGATAACCTTCGCTAAGAAAGAGATGGCAACAATGTTTCTTGAACATACAACTTATAAAGAATTGGAAGTTTCGGATAATGTGATAACCATTCGTATTAGTGGCTCTACGGATCAATTAATAAAATCTCTTGCTACATTTGAGATTTTGGACTTAAATGTAAAGACCCAGTCGCTGGAAGATCTGTTTATGACTTTTTATGGAGGGAAAAACAATGATTAGTAAGACATTACTTTTACGGGAAACCAAATCAAATTATAAAATTATGCTAATCTTTCTTGCGGTGCTGACAATGTATGGTTCAATGGTTATAGCTATGTTTGATCCAAAGCTTGGTGAGAGTTTGCAATCTATGGCTGAGAGTATGCCGCAGATTTTTGCTGCTTTTGGTATGGCAGGTATTTCAAATACGCTAATTGACTTCATGGCAAATTACCTATATGGTATGATATTTATATTATTTCCATTGATTTTCATTATCCTAGTTTCTAATCGAATTATAGCAAGATACATCGAACGAGGTTCCATGGCTTATCTTCTAGCAACACCTACGAAGCGTAGTACAGTTGCGTTTACCGAAGCTTTATTTTTAATCAAAGGATGTTTTGCTCTTGTGCTTTATGTAACTGTACTATGTATCACTGTCAGTGCAATTTTATTTCCTGGGGAGCTTGATGTTGGTAGATTTATCATCTTAAATATTGGTTTATTTGGTGTTTATTTATGTTTTAGCAGTATCTGTTATTGCTCCACATGCCTATTTAGTGATTCTAAGTATCCATATGGAATCGGAGCATCCTTGTGCGTCGTCTTTGTTCTTGTAAAGATGATATCACAGGTTTCGGAAAAGGCTGAAAAATTTAAATACTTAACACCGCTAACGTTATTTGATGCAACTGGAATTATCAAAGCGGAAAGTAGTGGTTATCTTGGAATTGTAATTTTATATGTAATAGGAATCGTTTTATATGGAATTGGAATAAGATATTTTTCAAGAAGAGATTTATCTATATAAAATATAATTTAATTTTGTGATACTTTATTAAGGGGTGCTATTCAAGTAGTTTGAATGGCCCCCTATTTTAACGCTCTGCATCAAGTGTTATATACTAGTTGCAAAGCTATTTTCAGCGAAAGAAATTATTTGAAAAAGTATTCTTGTATGCTGAAATCGATAAGAATTTTATAAGAGAGAGTGAAAAGGGAGTAAGAATTGTAATAAAATAACAATATAAGTAACTATTAGATGAGGATTTAACAAGATATCTGTAAAACAAGGAAATAATACCTAGTAATAAAAAATATATAGTAATAAATTGTTTTATTTGGTACAATATGTTTATATTTACATCGTTGCAAGAGAGGAGCGGGTATTATGAGTAGTAACTTATTTCACTCAAAAAAAAGTACAAACACAGTAGTTTCAGATCGTGCTAAACTGTTAGAAGAAATATCCAAAGTAAGCAATGGGGAAATCAATACGATTGAGGAAGATGGATTTCTCGATGTAGAATTGATTCAACAAATCAATGCCATGATTTATAACCTAAAAAGTAGTGGAAACAATGATGTGATGCGGATGAATGACTTAGTAGAGGAAGCAACTAACAATTCTGTCATGAAAGAGATGCTTGAAACAGTATTGGGGCAAAGTAACTCAATCGATGGTTTAAAAATCTCAAGTAAGGAATTAGGAGATTCCATATCAAATATTTCTAATGCAGTAGAAAATATTAAACAGTTTGTTGATGAAGCAGTAGTTACTTCAGTTGATAGTGCACAGAACATGACAAAGAGTATTGAGGTAGTAAGCCAATCAACAGAAGAGATACGTAATATTAATGACATGGTACATAGCTTTCAATCAAAAACTTTAAAGATCCATGAAATTATTGATTTGGTAAAAAAGGTTGCACAGCAGAGTAATCTTCTTGCCTTAAATGCATCCATTGAAGCTGCCAGAGCCGGAGAGGCTGGAAAAGGTTTCGCAGTGGTTGCAGGAGAAGTTAAGGTTTTATCTGAAAGTACGACAGAATCCGCAGCGGATATCATGCGTTACGTTAAGGAGCTTCAAGCTAATACAGAAGAATTAGTAGAAACAATTCATAAAACAACACAAAAACTCGAGGATGGAAATCAAATTGTAGAACGTTCTGTTAATAGTATTCAGTCATTAAATACTCAAATGAATACCATTAATGATGAGATTGGAAGTATCTATAATTTTATTCAAAATCAAGAAGTGACAGCGAATGAATTTGTAACTTCCATAGACACTCTGTCGGATTCCTATGATGAGATGCAAAATCAATGTAACAATGGTGGTAAATACTTATTTGATATCGTTAGGGGCACAGACAAGATAAGAGGAAACCTTGTACGAAATGCAATGGGCTTTACAACAAAAGAGTTTTTACATGTATTTGAAGTCGATCATATGGTATTTACTTGGAGGCTATATAATGCAATCAATAAGTATGAAACGCTACAGATGGATGTAGTTAATAATCATAAAGACTGTAAATTAGGAAAATGGTGTAACAGCATAAAGGATGAAAAGGTTTTAAATCATCCATCATTTTTACAGATGAAAAAATACCATGAAGAACTTCATGCAGTCGCAGTGAGATGTTTAAAAGAAATTGAAAATCAGAATAGAGTTCAAGCAATTAAATATTATGAGGAAGCATCGGCTACACTTCAAAAATTATTACAAGAAATAGAAAAGATAAAAGAAATTGTATAGAGAATTGATAAACAAGAAAAAGTATCATTTTGCGAAATTTTCCTTGATCTGAAAAAGATGCTATACGAAAGTATTTGATTAGAATAAAAAGGTATGAACTTCTCCAAGTACTCGGAGAGGTTCATACCTTTTTTAAAATAGCTGAGCTAATATACCAAGGTGTTCAAGAAGTATTTTGAAACCTAATACGATAAGTACGATACCACCAACACATTCTGCAACCCGTTTATAACGAGCCCCAAAAACATGACCAAGTCTAACACCAAGCATAGATAGAAGGAATGTAATAATACCGATTAAGCTCACTGCAAGTAACAGATTCACTTTAAGAAAAGCAAAGGTTATACCAACCGCAAGAGCATCAATGCTTGTAGCAACGGCTAAAACTATCATCACACGAAATGCGACAGAATCATTCGTACTGCAAGCCTCATTATCAAAGGCTTCTTTTAACATCTTAATACCTAGAAATACTAAAAGTACAAAGGAAATCCAGTGATCAATTTTGGTTATATAATTACGAAAGGAAATACCTAAAAAGTATCCAATGATAGGCATTCCAGCCTGAAATAACCCAAAATAAGCTCCATTAATGAATGCTTTTTTTAGGGACATTTTTTTCATTGCTAATCCTTTACAGACAGAGACTGCAAAGGTATCCATTGCTAGCCCGATTGCAAGTGTAAACAAAGTGAAAAGTGACATAAAAATTTACTCCTTCTTATTCATCGTCGGTATGGTCAGTAATGTTAGAGTAGAAGACACATCTATTTTCAATACAAAAAAGACCTATCTGTGTTATTGCCACAAATAAGTCTCGTTATTCAAAGTATAACCAGATAGAATCTATCATTGTGTTGACTATACTACACATCTTGCTAACTACTCCCTTACCAGTAGATATATCATATCGAAGGGAATCTTAAATGTCAAGCAACTATATATATCTTTGTGTATGGAATGGTCAAGACAGAAGATAACCAGAGAATTAGTGTAATGTTTAATTGTATCATAAGGTAATATATGGTAAAATTAATAGTGGTCGAGACTGGGTTATTCTATGTAGTAAAAATTTGAAATTAGCAGAATGGACAGATATCCATTAGAGGAGGGGGAGATTTAATAAAATTTGAAATTAAATATATTGGAGATAAATTAATTGATAAAGATGAACCATGGAATTGCAAAGTTCTGGTTTGTAAATTAACGGGATGTTAAAGTCGAGCGGTGATGGACTTCGTCTTTACAATCGCATTTACTTTACCTTGACAATAAATTATATAAAAGGAGGAAATGAAATGGAGCTGGAGAACCTCCAATGTTCTGCGTTGAATTTCGAGCATGAGGTGGAACTCCTTGCTCAGGCACGTCCATATCTTTCATGGGAGTCACCATGGGGTGTTAATGAGGAACGTAGATTCAAGCTAGCTCCTATCCTAAAAGAAGCTGCAGAAAGCTATGAAAAAGGAATCGATTATATCGAAAAGGCCCTTGTGGCAAACAGCATATCTGGTAGTTAAAATGACTAGAGGGAGAGCTAAAGTATTAGGAACCTCTCAGTTCAAAAGAAAATAACCTGTCAAGCCATTGTGACAGGTTATTCGCTAAAAAGGTGAATATTGGTCGTAAAGCACATGAAATTAAGTTGAAACTCAAACTTGAAATTTTGAAACCATATCTTGTAGTTCGTTTGCTAGATAAGCAAGATTTTGAGCAGATTTCGTTACTTCCTCCATAGAAGCAGATTGTTCTTCGGCTGCAGCATTAATCTCTTGACTTGAAGCTGCACTTTGTTCTGATATTGCCGCAATATTGTCAATAGCTGCAACAGTTTCATTGTTTCCTATTGAAATTGCTTTAGTCGCATCGCTAACTTGTTGTACTTGATTTGCTACGATATCAATTTCCGCTGCAATAGATTCAAAAGAATCACCAACCTTATTTACTGCCTCAACTCCATCATAGATATTGACATTTCCTTTTTGAATAACATCAACAGCTTGCTTTGTACTATCTTGGATGTTATAAATTAAATCTGCGATTTTTTTGGTCGAATTTGATGATTGTTCAGCAAGATTTCTAATTTCTTCTGCAACAACAGCAAATCCCTTACCTTGCTCTCCAGCTCTTGCTGCCTCAATAGCAGCATTAAGTGCCAACAAATTAGTTTGATTAGCGATACTTTGAATTACATTAACTATTTGTTCTATTTCTTGAGATTTTAGATTCAGATCTGTTACCACCTCAGAAGTTCTGGTAGCAACCTGTCGTACTAATTCAATCTTTTCTATAGCATTTCTTGACTCATTGAGTCCTTGATTTGCAGTTTCAGAAACCTTGATACCTGCTTGAGTTACGGATTCAATTTTTATTGCAGTACCTTGGATACTTGTTGATATTTTGTTTAGATTTGAACTACTAATTTCTAATTCTTGAGATTGATTATTTAATCCCTCTGCAAGTTCACTTATAGTACGAGTAACTTGCTCAGTAGCAGCAGCGGTTTCTTCTGAAGAGGATGATAGTTCTTGACTGTAAGAAGCTACAGTTACAGAAGCTGTAGCAACCCCTTTTATAAGTGTTCTTAAGTTGTGTATCATCGTATTAAAGGATATAGCTAAATCACCAATCTCATCCTTGTTTTTAGTCTTAATGTCTTCGACTGCCAGATTACCTTGAGCAACCAAAGAAGCAATACTAGCCATAAAAACAATCGGTTTTGAAATGTTTTTTGATATAACAACACCAGTAATGCTACTCAAAACAATTGAAAATGATAACACAATTATTACAATATTTTTAGATCTATCGTACAAAATATCACTGTTATTATATGCATCCGATGCGTGTGAATCCATTTCGGTTGTTAAGTCAAGAATGATATTATCAATATTTTCGATAATTGTTCTGATATCTTGAGATTTCTTAAAAGCTGCATCATAATTTTGTTGCGAATTTAATTTTATTAGTTCTTGCTGCAAGGGTTTAATTTCTTCCCAATACATATAAATTTGTTTAATCTTATTATCTGTACTTTCATTAGATATAGTTATACTAAAATTATTCATTGCTTCTTCAAATTTTCCATTGTACATATTAATTCTTTCTGTATACATTGCTTCCTCTGCTGGATCCTTTGATAAAATAAGGTTTTTTTCAGTACGATTTGATGAAAGTATATTAATTTGTGCATCTTTAATATAAGATATACCTTTTAATTCCTTTTCGTACATACTGTTTAACATACGATTGATGCTATCAATGTTACTAATACCTAATAAACCTAAAAAAATGATAATAGCTAATAAAATTCCAAATCCACCTAAAATTTTCTTTTGTACTGTTAACTTCATAAGTCTCCTCCTCTGTATATGTAATATTTATCAATTGTAGCATACCTATGTATATTATAAATTTTATAAGTTAAGCGTCCTAAAATATAATAGCCATATTATAATCAAGATTTAAGCATAAAAATAGACTATAGATACAAATATTTCTATAGCTATAGCACCTAAAAAAATGAACTTAGTAAAATTTCAGTGATTTTACATTAATATACCATACATAATGTTTCATATTTAAATATGCTAATAAGATTTGAGCAATATTTGGATTAATTAACTCATAATTGGAATAATAAAGAATATATGCTATAATTATCTAAATTATAATATAAATGTTAAATATATTCAATAAATAAATTAATATTTTTTATTATAATTTAATGTAAAAATATCTTTTAAATCTGACTGATAATGTAATGTTTCCGGTGGGATATGGGTTAAAGTATTAGATGCTGTACATTAATAATTTCAATAAGACTGTTCCAGCTCATAGATATTTCATAATATTTGGTTGTAGAAGCAGTTACTTTTATTTAGCGGTAAAATAATAAAAGCATACTTCTAAAAATGAAATCATAGATTGTAATTGTATAATAATGTAAATCAACTTGATTGTAATCGTAATAATATTATAATGAGGAGACCATATTATGAAAACCAAATTTAAGATATTAGTATCCTTAGTGTTCAGCTTCATTCTTATTTCAAATTTTACACTTACAGCATATGCTGCAACTTGGTCATCAGCTGACCAATGGGCTACATGGAGTAATGGAGGTTATACGATTTATAATAATGTATGGGGCAGCGGTGCAGGATACCAATCAATCTGGGCTAATAGCTACAGCAATTGGGGTGTATGGGCGCAGCATCCTAATACAGGAGGTATAAAATCTTATCCAAATGTAACTAAGTCGATTGGCAAAACATTATCTTCGATAAAAACCTTACAAAGTAGTTTTAATGTTACCAGGCCAAGTAGCGGGGCTTATGAAAGTGCTTATGATATTTGGTCGAATGGCTCGTCTTATGAAATTATGTTATGGATGAATTCATATGGAAGTGTTGCTCCGATATCTTATAATTGGGATGCTTCCGGTAAGCCTGTACCAGTCTATACGAATCTTAGTCTAGGCGGTCATTCATGGAATGTGTATCAGGGTAGCAATGGATCGAATCCGGTATATTCATTCGTAAGAACAAGTAGTACGAATTCCGGTACGGTCGATATATTAGCTATACTTAATTGGATTAATGGTAAAGGCTGGTTTAGTGGAACTCAAACAGTTAATTTAGTTCAATTTGGGTTTGAGATTACTTCATCAAGTGCCGGATCAGACTTTATCTGCAATAGTTATTCTGTAACCAGTAATTAAAATAAACAAATCCTATTCAATGATTGAGCGGTTATCATTATTATATATTCATTCATAAGTAATAACGACTACAACAGTATGTCTATCTTCGTAGTAAATATATTTTGGGTGCGTGCCAAAACAAATCATACTGATTGTGAAATGACATTTAAAATCACATATATACAGAATATAAACAACATTTAAAACAGGAAGAAGGATTTTCATCGCTCTTCCTGTTTTTATCATGTAACGCATAACACTCTAGGATCATAAATATAAAGACGTAAAGGTAATCGGAACTACGGAAGGAGTATAGAAAATACAATAGTAAACTTATGCCCCGCCATCGTGACAGGTCATTCATTAAAAAGGGGAGGATAAGTATCCGAGGTTTTGCAGTTTTTTATCATGTGTTATATGGTTTTACGGGAGAAATACGGATTTCAAACTCATCATATTTTATCTTGTGATATCTAAATTGCGTATAAAGTTGCGTATAGAATGATAATATCATGTAGAGGATAGGTGAAATTAATATCATGTTCGATTGTATCAGTAGGGATTATATGGTAATATTAATATAGGAGTAATCGAGACAGGGTGTGCTAGCCTCAGATAAATATTAAAACTATTGTGCAATTAAATTATTGAAAAAATTATGGAATATAAATTATAGTATTACGGTTTTTAAATTCTATTGTTATGGTTTGTCTTGGTGCATTTAATTCTAATAATAATTAACAATGAAGAAGGAATGAAGAGTATGATATTTATAAAGCAGCCTTATTTACAAAATCCGAAAGTAGATAGCATGACAATTATGTGGGAAACGGATAATGTATCTACTTCAAAAGTATATGTTTGGGAGGCATATGCCCCTAACATACCGGCAAATGTATATTTTTCTCTAAAGCAATATGGAAAGTTGTTTATTTTCACTATCCCCCATATGCCTCTGCCATATTCGAGACTGTTGCTATGCGAAGACTATGTCCCTTACTTGAAAAATATAAAGTTGATGTGGTATTTTCTTCACACACAATTCATTATGAAAGAAGCCATCCGCTTATCAATGGTGAAATTAATTCAGCAGGAGTAAGATATATTGTAGTTGGCGGAAGTGGTGCATATGCAGATTGGATCCGTCATAAAACTAATTCAGTTACTGCTAAAATTATGGCGAAGCCTCATTTTGTACAGGTAAATGTATCCCCTTATTCGTTGGAAATTCAAGCCATAGATTCAAATGGAATGTTATTTGATTCATGTGTAATTGATAGGTGATGGACATATTAAACACAATAAAAATTTAACAATCTAATACATAGCAATATCGGATGGGATCGTTCGTGGCCCTAAGGAATGAGGATTTTATTAAGAATTCTCATGGCAGGAAAGGGCAGATTTCCCTAGAAAGGATGACAAAAACTCATGAATGCGATTACAAAAAACAGACAGACAAATGATATAATTTATCAGATGGCAGAGAAAGCTTTTGGAGAGGATAAGATAGATTATGAGAAAGAGATCGTAGAATTAGATGGTGGTTATTGTAATGTTGTTTATCTTGTTCCTTTATTAGAAGAGGATGCTATACTTAAGATTGCTCCATCAGACGAAATACAGATGATGTCTTATGAAGAAAGAATACTAGAAACTGAAGTTGCAGTGATGGACCTAATTGAAAGGTATACAAAAGTTCCTAGTCCCAAAGTACTCTTTTTTGATGATAGTAAGACAATCTGTAATTCCTCCTACTTCTTTATGACAAAATCAGAAGGCATATCCTACGATCATTTAAAGCAAGAGCTTTCTAAAGAGCAAAATGAAGCAATTATAAAAGAACTTGGAAGTTATAACAAACAGATAAATCAAATCAAAGGAAACTATTTTGGACTTATTGGAAAATCTTCATCTCGCTTTGAAACATGCAGAGAGTTTATATTATCGTTATTTCAGATGCTCATTAAGGATGGTAAAAGAAAAGGCAGCAATTTAGTACATATCACTTATGAAGAATTATGGGAACTAATAACATCTTATGCAGAAGTTTTTGATGAAGTAATGACACCTAGGTTAGTTCATTGGGATTTATGGGATGGTAATATATTTGTTCAGAACGGGTCTATCTCAGGAATAATTGACTATGAGAGAGGATTTTATGGTGATTTCTTAATGGAAAATGAATTCTCAAGTTTTAGTGAACCATCCAAGGGCTTTCTAGAAGCATATGGAAAAGAAGAATTCACACCGAAGGAAATGATACGCTGTACGATTTATCGTCTATATCGTTGTATAGTAATGATTGTAGAGTGTGATTATCGTAAGTATGACAATGATAAGCAGTATAATTGGATGATAGATACTTTAAAAGTTGAGCTTGAAAAATTAAAAAAATTATCACAATAAAATAAAGCGATAACAACTTAATTCTTACTATGAAATAAGTTGTTATCGCACTTTTTATTTATGATAAGAAAAAGATTGTGATGCGTACTTTTCCTTGTTTAATGCACATATATCAGTAGGAACTATACACTCTAGTTTTTAAGCTGAGATAGATAAAGCCTACTTATAGCAAGAGTTTAAGGATTATGCAAGTTATCGTTTTCATCACAGACTTCTCGTGCATTTAAATGAAACTCTTTTTCATAACGAATATCAGGTGGCTGAGGGTAAGTATAAAGGTCACCCTTATAGTTTCGCATTACAACCTCATTATCATCAATTGATATGATATACTCTGGATTGACAGGTATTTTGCCACCGCCGCCCGGAGCATCAATCACAAACTTTGGAATTGCATAACCGGAGATATATCCTTGCAAATGATGAATCATCTCAATACCAGTTTCTACTCTGGTTCTAAAGTGGCCTAAGCCTTGACTTAAATCACATTGATATAAGTAATAAGGTCGAATACGGTTTTTTACTAGCTTTAATAACAAATCTTTCATAATGTCTGTTGAATCGTTAATACCACGAAGCAGAACACTCTGATTTCCAAGAGGTATGCCTGCATCCACTAACCTAGCACAAGCGTCCATGGAATCCTTGGTAATCTCTTTTGGATGATTAAAATGTGTATTAATCCAAATCGGTTCATAATTACGAAGCATGTTTGTTAATTCCAGGGTAATTCTCATTGGTAGAACAACAGGAACTCTGGTTCCAATTCGTATAATCTCTACATGTTCAATGGAACGAAGCTTTTTAAGAATATGTTCCAGTTTCTCATCGCTCATCGTAAGTGGATCACCACCAGAAATGAGTACATCTCGAATCTCTTCTTTGCTTCTAATATATTCTACTGCTGTATCAATTTCTTTATCAGAGATTACCATGTCTTCTTCACCAACCAAACGTCGTCTGGTACAGTGCCTACAATACATAGAACATTGGTGAGTTACCAGAAAAAGTACACGATCAGGATAACGATGTACAATACCTGGAACTGGGCTTTCTCCTTCTTCATTCAATGGGTCTGCCATCTCACAAGGAAGGATACGGTTTTCTAGGTTACTAGGAACCGCTTGCATACGAATCGGACAATTTCTATCCGTAGGATCCATTAAGGAAGCATAATATGGGGTAATCGCCATACGAAATTTACCCAAGCATTGAGTTATTTCTTGTTTCTCTTGTTCTGTTAAATCAATTGATTCTGTGAGTTCAGCAACCGTTGTAATACGGTTACGAAACTGCCACCGCCAGTCATACCAATCAGAATCCGGAATTAATTTACCATGAAAGATATGTTCGCTCATTTCTCACGCCTCCTAATTAGATTTGAAATGGAAGACCATTCCGATGGAGTGCGTTTCTTAGAATACTGCGAACTAATGTAACATAGTCCATTCCACAAAACTCAGCCAGCATTGGAAAGTCGCTATAACCAGGAGCCAAACCAGGGAGAGGATTTATTTCGATAAAATAAGGTTTTCCCTCTGAATTTAGCCTAAAATCGATTCTGGAAAAATCGTGGCAACTTAGGACTTTAAATATCTTTTTAGCCATGAAAACCATTTCCTCTTCGATATCAGGATCAAGTTTCGATGGGCATTCATAGCGAATTAATTTTTTATAATCTTGCTTAACATTAAAGCTGTAAATATTAAATTTATTTTTCTTGAGATAGATAATTTCCATAGGGGAGAATACATGAACATCATCGCCATTTCCAAGTACGCCAACAGTAAATTCTCTACCATCGATGTATTCTTCCACTAACATATCCTGGCCATAAGCCTTGATATTATCTGTTACGAGTGTTTTCAACTCTTCCTTATTCGTAGCAATACAAATATCGGAGATACCTTTACTGGAACCTTCTGCATTTGGCTTTACGATGCATGGAAAAGAAAAGTTAGTATTAAGGCGATTATCGTCTTTGGTAAACACTCGGTATTTCGGTGTTCTGATGCGATAGGTGGATAAAACTCGTTTACAAAGTGCCTTATCTAGTGCAAGGCATAGGGTTGTTTCGTCCGAACCGGTAAATGGAATGTTAAACATATTAAGGACTGCAGGAACCTCAGCTTCTCGGCCTCTTCCTTTTAACCCTTCTGCTATGTTAAACACAATATCGACCGGCGTTTCTTTCAGCCGTTTGGGCAAATCAGTATCTGCCTCCATTAATTCTATGTGGCAATTGTCACATTCTAAAGCGTTTTTGATGGCTAGAACCGTATCGATGCTGTCATATTCAGCTTCTGCATCAATGACTTCGGTACGAATCCCTTTCTTTAAATTATAAGTTATTCCAACCCGTAGTTTGGAATAAGGGTCAGCTTCATCTCCCAAGCTGCCATTTGCATCATTTTCCATAAACTTTCACCGTTCCTTTGATGATTTTTTATCGTTGCTTGAATGTCTGACATTTATATTTATGGAGTCTCAATAACAGGTAGTTATAGGATATCAATCATAATTAATCATAGGCTAACAATCGTAATTAATCATAGGCTAACAATTGTAATTAATCATAGGCTAACAATTGTAATTAATCATGGCTAACAATCGTAATTAATCATAGGATATTAATCATAATTAATCTAGGATATCCCATAGTTATTTTAGTTTTAACCATAGATATTCATTAGATATTCAAGGAAATTCTATACTTTTTTATTATGATGTCAATAGAGAAATTGATGACCCGCATAAAGATTTTGTTAAGCTTTTTAATTCTTAAGAAATTGCTCAAAAATCACCAAAATAAGGGGATCTACGAGGGGTGTTACTTACCCCATTGGAAGTCGCTACAAAGTGTCCACACCTTAGAAATAGTAAGGAGCTTAAAGTGAAAAAATACTTTGTTTTTATTGATATTTAAAGCTTCATAGCCGCATAAGCGAAAAGTTAATCAGTGAAAACCTCAGTAGTATCGGACTTATTTTTATGTCATATGATAGTTATGAAAACAAGAATTCCAATATAGAATATGCTTCATTTTATCAAATGGAACATATTCAAAAAAGTATATTCGAATATGAAAAAGGAGCGAAGATGAGCAAGTATAAGGTATGTGTATATGCAGTATGTAAGGACGAAGAGCAATTTGTACATCGTTTCATGGCGAATTTAAAAGAAGCTGACATGGTAATCATAGGGGATACTGGTTCTACAGATAAAACGGTTCAAAAATTTAAAGAAAATGGCGCTATCGTGTATGAGATTCCAATAAAACCGTGGAGATTTGATAAAGCACGAAATGAGTTATTAAAGTTTATACCAGAAGATGTTGATATCTGTGTAGCTCTTGATGTGGATGAAGTTATTAATGTTGGATGGAGAGAGGCATTAGAAGAAGTATGGCAACCAAACAGCTGCCTGGGTAGATACCAATACATCTGGAGTTTTAATCCGGATGGAAGTCCTGCGGTTCAGTTTGTACAGCATCGAATACATGCAAGAAAAAATTATCATTGGATTTACCCAACTCATGAGGTTTTAGAATATACAGGAAAGGGGAAGGCAGAAGATGTGTTCATACCTGGACTAGTGGTGGAACATTATCCGGATAAATCAAAAGATCGCAGTTTTAATGTTGAGTTATTAGAGCTCGCAATGAAAGAATTCCCGAATGATATTAGAAACTTACATTATCTTGGAAGAGAGTATATGTTTGTGAATCGATATGATGATGCAATTCTAACTCTTAAAAAATATTTAAATCATCCGCTTTCAGAATGGAGCGAGGAACGAAGTGCTTCGATGCGATTTATTGGACGTTCTTATGATGCGAAGGGAGATTATCTGCAAGCAAAAGCGTGGATGTTAAAAGCGATAGCAGAGATTCCGTATATTCGTGACGCTTATATAGAACTAGCTTTTCTTGCCTATGGTAAACAGGATTGGAATACAGTCTACTATGCAGTTACGGATGCACTTAAAATAAAAGAATTAAATACATTAGGTTATCCGAGTGATCCACGTGGGTGGAACTCCGATATTTATGATCTTGGCTCGCTTGCATGTATAAATCTTGGATTAGTTGACAGCGCTATTGAGTATGCAAAGCAAGCAGCTAGATTATCACCTGAGGACGAACGAATTAAAAATAATATTATATTTATGGAGCAGGAAAAAGAGATGCAGGAGGATCGAATTTGGGAAGCGGTTAACCAAAGAAAAAAAGAAAAGGATTAGTTAGATAAGTAATTTATATAAATTAGGTACAGATTACAAGGAACTACGAGCAGACCGTGAAACGGGTTGCTGACATTGCATAAAAAAGAGGAGCATCGCTCGATAGCTACGAATTAGCTATTTTGCAATGCTCCCATTTTTATGCGCACTCACATTATGGGTTTGAAGGCAAAGTATCTTCGTCTTCAAAGTGGCTTCGCCATCAAAAAAAGATCTGTGGAGTCTAAAATTGTGTAGCCACTTTTTTATGACAAGGAAAAGCTCGCAAAGCGTGCTTTTCCTTGTATATAGATTATCTCATATGATTTTCACTAAAGTACTTTTTACACTCTATTCGTAAAAAACACTAGATGTTAGAGATACATCCGTTTAAGATTAGAAGCATCTGAAGCATCCGCAGAATCTACGGCAGCAGCAATCTCTGCGGAAATCACAGTCTCTACGACAATCGCAGTCTCTACGACAATCGCAGTCTCTACGGCAATCACAGTCTCTACGGAAATCACAGTCTCTACGGCAATCGCAATCTCTACGGAAATCGCAGTCTCTTCTACATCCACAGCCACCGAAGCAGCCGCCACCAAAGCAACCGCCACCGAAGCAACCGCCACCGCAACCAAAATTACAACCAAAATTACACATATAATCATTCCTTTCTTTTTATATTTATAATATAAGATATGAATTTAGAATCTGCTATGTGACAAAAATTGAGCTTATTTTCATAAATAAGTTCTATTTAAAATTTTTTCTTCTTATTTAGATATTAATTTTTATCAAATCATTGTTGTTTTTGTAACTTGCATTTTCAAGTAAATGTAAAGAAGATTTAAAATACGTGACATAAACTTGCCACACAGGGTAAGTTATAATATTACAAATTTAAAGTATGAGGTGATAGGAATGCAAGGTAATCGTTTGTTTGAAATTACTTACCTGCTCTTGAATAAAAAAAGTATGACAGCTAAAGAGTTAGCAGAGCATTTTGAGGTATCCGTTAGAACAATATACCGTGATATTGACGCGCTTTCCTTAGCCGGAATACCAGTCTATACAACGAAAGGTAAAGGTGGAGGGATTTCTTTAATGGAATCTTATGTCCTTAATAAAGCGGTACTATCTGAAAAAGAACAAGAAAATATTTTGGCTTCTTTACAAGGGTTACATGCAGTTAACCGTTCAGAGGATGCTACGCTTAGAAAACTAAGTTCTATTTTTGGTAAAAAAGAAGCATCTTGGATTGAAGTTGATTTTTCTAGATGGGGAAGTAATTCGGAAGAAAAAGAAAAATTTGAATTAATAAAACAGGCAATTCTTGAAAAACAGGAATTAGAAATGATTTATCATAATTCATCTGGACATGAGTCAAAAAGAATTGTTTTTCCGCTAAAGCTTATATTTAAAGCACAATCGTGGTATTTATATGCTTATTGCAAAGAAAAAAAAGATTATCGTATCTTTAAGCTACGAAGAGTTAAAAATCTTAAGATGAATTCAAAGAAATTTTCGATTGAAGTACCACCAATCGATTTGGATGAAATCATATATCAAAATGAAGTAAATATGGAACAAATCATATTAAAATTAGATCATTCTTTATCCTATCGAGTATTTGATGAATTTCAAGAAGACGAGATTAAAAAACTTGATGATGGAAATTATCTTGTAACGTTTCAAGCTCCAACATCGTGGATCTATAATTTAATTTTGTCTTTTGAGGATAAAGTTGAGGTCATTTCACCAGATTATATAAAAGAACAGATGAAAACTATCTATCGCAATGCATTGCATAAATACGAATAAAATTCTTCTCTTTTGAGATATTAAGTGTGTACAAGAAATATTTTATTTTGGGTAAATTTTAATTTTTTTTTAAGTGCTATGTCTTAATTAATAATTTATTGTGTACAAAAAGTTTGAGTATAGGGACGAAGATGATTTAAATTAAATAGGGAAACATGACTACTAAGTAGGCATGTTTTCAAGTACGAAAAAAGAAAAATTGGAGCAGCATACATGAATGAAAAAATATATGAATTTGATGCAATCATAAAGAAAGTACCTGATATTGATGGAGCTTATGTAGAGATTCCCTTTGATGTGAAACAAGAGTTTCAAAAAGGTAGAGTTCCAGTTACAGCCACCTTCGATGGTGTTGTTTATGAAGGAAGTTTAGTTAGAATGGGGACTCCATGCCACATTATAGGAATACAAAAAAAGATAAGGGCTGAAATACAAAAACAACCAGGAGACATGGTTAAAGTTACTATTAAAGAGCGGCAGCCAAATAAGAAATAACGTAAAATTAAAAATGCCGAACAAGAGATTATTGAGTGCTTATTAAAATGCGATGAAGATAATTTTAATTTTCAAAGTGCTAATGTATATTTATAGGAGGTTTGCTATGGCTAAAGCAGGTATGAAACGCCCAGATCCACAAGAACCACATGGAACAGAAAGCAATCATAAATTACATTTAAAGAAAAATGACCAGCCACCAGTACCAGAAATCCAAGGTAAAGCGAAAGCAGGTCATAAAAAAGCGTCACAGATGCAGGAGAATTCAAAATGAAACATAAAGAATGGAAAAAGACACAGAAGGATAATTATAAAGAGTCTAGAGTATCCGTCAAAAATCTTTCAACTTCCACCTCCCTTAGAGAACCCTCTTATGGAGGAGACAAAGAGCAAGCTCAAAAACTTTTTCACGAATTGGAACATGAGCTTATGACGAGTGAAAAGCCATCTAATTATCTAAACACATTATTATCCCGACCTGAGTTTAATCAGTACCCTTTTTCCATGCTAGCTTCACTAGAAAAGACGGAACAATCTCCGAAGTATCATCCTGAAGGTAATGTCTGGATTCATACCATGATGGTAGTTGATGTAGCTGCTGCAGAAAAGGAGAAGAGTGAAAGACCGAAAGAGATTATGTGGGCAGCCTTACTGCACGATATCGGGAAACCAGAGACAACAAGGTTTCGTAAAGGAAGAATAACCTCTTACGATCATGACCGAGTAGGAGCTGAACTTGCAGATAAATTCTTGTCTGAGTTTACAACTGATCGAGATTTTATAAGATATGTATGTTCTTTAATACGCTGGCACATGATGATTTTATATGTGAATAAAGATTTACCGTTTGGAGATCTTCAAACAATGTTAAATGAGGTTAGAAGTGAAGATTTAGCTATACTTGGATGGAGTGATCGAACTGGTAGGACTGGTATCGATAAAAATGCTGAAAAAGAATCGATTGAGTTATTTTTAAAAAAAGCAAAATCGATAGAAGTATAGCTTATGTACTTGTAATGATAAGGAAAAAGATGGTATAATAATAGAAAGTACCAAAATATTGATAATATGATAAGATTGGCGATTTAAAAAGCTCGCTTATTATGCAGTTATACAAGAAAAGCACGCTTCGCAAACTTTTTCTTGTCATGAATAAAGAGCTGTTGCAAAATAATGGATAATTATAATGCAACAGCTTTTCATATTTAGTGTGTAAAATAAAGCTTGTTTCAAGAAAAAAATTAGAATACGAAACTAAAGGAGAAATGACATGAGTTTATTGAAGAGTACACGTCAAGAAGCACGATTAGGATACCATCATACACTTTATGCTAGCTATCTCGGGTACATAACTCAAGCAATCATTAATAATTTTCCAGCATTGTTATTTTTGACATTTCAAAAAGAATTTGATATTTCACTAGAACGAATTGCAACGATGGTATCCATTAATTTTATTATTCAAATCATTGTAGATTTTATTGGTGCAAAAACAATAGATAAAATAGGTTATCGTATCTCAGCAATCGTTTCACATGGATTCTGTGTAATCGGGTTAATTAGCTTAGGTACATTACCCAAGCTATTACCCAACCCTTACCTAGGTTTATTGATTGCAGTGGCGCTCAATGCGATTGGAGGTGGAATTATTGAGGTGATCATTAGTCCAATCGTGGAATCCTTGCCAGGAAAAGAAAAAGATAAAGCAATGAGTCTTCTCCATTCCTTTTATTGCTTTGGCCATGTAGGAGTTGTAATTTTGTCTACCTTGTTCTTTCTTTTAATTGGTATTGAACACTGGCCTTTCTTAGCTTATTTTTGGATGTTGATACCTCTTGGTAATCTTATATTATTTTTAAAGGTACCTCTTTGTACGTTATCGGAGCATCAGGAAGAGGCTACGACTTATAGTGAGGCTGTTACGCAAGGAGAGGATAAGAATGGAAAGAAGTCGCTAAAGAGTATTTTGACTTCCTCTCTGTTTGCTTGGTTATTTTTATTAATGATATGTTCAGGGGCTGCAGAACAGGCGATGTCTCAATGGGCATCTTATTTTGCGGAGGCGGGACTTAAGGTAAGTAAAACTTTTGGAGACTTATTAGGGCCATGCGCATTTGCCATGTTAATGGGAATCTCAAGAGCATTGTATGGGAAGAAAGGAGAAAGAATTAAGTTAGAACGAGCTATGGCGCTTTCAAGTGCTCTATGTATCTTAAGTTATCTAACTGTTATATTCTCACCATTGCCTATTCTATCCTTAATTGCTTGTGCAATCTGTGGCTTCTCGGTAGGAATTATGTGGCCAGGTACGTTTAGCCTCGCTGCAAAGAATTA
Source organism: Lachnoclostridium phytofermentans ISDg (assembly GCF_000018685.1). Lineage (NCBI taxonomy): Bacteria > Bacillati > Bacillota > Clostridia > Lachnospirales > Lachnospiraceae > Lachnoclostridium > Lachnoclostridium phytofermentans. Next base: position 2,033,380 of record NC_010001.1, read on the forward strand.
TCGCCAAGGTGGAACTGCGATGTTTGCTATTCTAGCTTTAGCCGGAGATGTGGGCTGTGCCTTAGGTCCAGCGATTGTAGGCTTTATAGCAAATAGAACAACCTATGGTTTAAGAGCAGGCATGCTTCCTGTTTTAATATTCCCAGTTATTATGATAGTTGGAGTATACATAATTCAAACAAAGAAGAAAGCGAAATATTCATAAGAAAAACTGAACGGTAAAGACTATGTTATTATAGGCACAATGAACAACTTTAACGGTGTTCTACGAGGCGTAGGAAATATGAAATTCTTTATGATTGCGACTTTTTTCGCAATACTTCCGAACGCTGGAAAACAGTTCGTACGGTGTAGATTTTTAAGAAGATAAGGAATTAATATCGCTTCTGCTTAAAATAAAGGTTAAGAGAATAGGTTTTATTCATATTCTTCTTTGTGTTGTAATATGATTAACAAAAACGGAAAATTATATGGAAATTCATGTAGTAAAGCCAGGTGATAGCGTATTATCTATCGCAAATCAATATGGAGTATCCGTACAGCGTCTCATTTTTGATAACGAGATTTATACACCCGAGAATTTGGTGGTTGGTCAAGCACTATTAATTCTGCATCCAACCAAGATATATCAGGTTAAACCTGGAGACACGCTCTATTCCATAGCTCAGGATTTTCAAGTTAGTGTCATTAGCTTGATTCGTAACAATCCGTATATCATACAGGAACGACAATTAAGTGAAGGTCAGGTTCTAGTCATTACTTATGAAGGGGTTAGAGATAAGATTATATCCACCAATGGTTATGTTTATCCTTATGTAAATCGTCAAGTATTAGAACAAACACTTCCGTATCTTACAAATCTAAGTATCTTTTCATATGGATTTACAACAGAAGGTGAATTAATACCAATAGATGACGATGAGGTACTGGAAATTACAACAAAGCATGGGGTAGGACCTGTATTAACGCTCACACCTTTAGATGAAAATGGAATGTTTAACAATGCGTTAGTAAGCGCTGTTGCACAAAATGTGGAGGTTCGGGACCATTTAATTGATGAACTGTTAGCTGTGGTAAAAGAAAAACAGTATGTTGGTGTTAATGTCGATTTTGAGTACATCAAAGCAGAAGACCGGATTGGCTTTGCAGAATTTGTTGCAGAATTAACAAGAAGAATGAATGAAGAGGACTTCTTTGTTTCAGTAGCATTGGCTCCTAAGACAAGTGAAAATCAGCCTGGTTTATTATATGAAGGTATGGATTATCGCTTGCTTGGTGAGGCAGCGAATAGTGTTCTTTTAATGACGTACGAATGGGGCTATACTTACAGTGAACCAATGGCTGTGGCACCAATCAATAAGGTAAGAGAGGTACTTGATTTTGCAGTAACTCAAATACCAGTTGATAGGATTGATATGGGTATTCCAAACTATGGTTATGACTGGGCTCTTCCTTATGTCAAAGGAGAGACAAGAGCACGAGCTATTGGTAATATTGAAGCAGTTCAAATCGCTGCTGCAAATAATGCGGTTATCCAATTTGATGAAGTAGCGCAAACCCCATTTTTCACCTATACTCGTGAGGGAGTAGATCATGAGGTTTGGTTTGAAGATGTAAGAAGTATCAAGGCAAAATTGGATCTCGTGAAAGAATATGATTTCCGAGGTGTTGGTTACTGGCAATTAATGAGATTATTCCGCCCAAATTGGTTATTGTTAAATTCAATGTTTGAAATATTATAAATTGAGTTAGGTTAGAGTTGTAGGCATCATGAGGTTTGTCATGATGCTTACTTTTCTGCTATGATTCAAATTAATAAATTCGATATCTGTATTTCAAACTACAGATAAGAATAGGTTCTTTTTATGTAAATCGAGAGACAAAAGTGAATGTTATTGGGAATATCAAAGCAGTTCAAATTACCACTGTAAATTATTTTATTATCCGATTTGATGTATTGGTACTTTAGTACTATATAAAAAAATATATAAACCGGAAAATGGCTTGATTAGTATATTGACAGAGAAACCTTGAACAATTAAATTAATAATGACCCAAATTCATACTTGACGTTCGAGTTGTAACGTTGTAGATTTAATAATAGGAATTAAGTACTAAATACATAAGAGGTGGGAAATGTTTGATTTTGCATTTGATTGGATTAAAGAGTTAGAAACAGGAGATGAATTAATAGATCAACAACATAAAGAGTTCTTTCGTATCGGAAGAGATATTGAGCAATTGCTTGTTAGAAAGTGCATTGGTGTTCAAGAACAGGAATTACTAGATATTGTATGTGAACTCAGAGAGTATGTTTCCTACCATTTCTATACAGAAGAAACTATAATGCGTCAAAAAGGATATTCAAATTACGAGTTACACGTTAAAGAACATCTAGGATTTCGTAAATATGTTATGGAGATTGACTGTCCAGCATTAGCTAAGAATCCGTATAAGGAGCTAAAGGCTATAAAAACAATGATTCAATCTTGGGTATTCAATCATATGATGAGTGAAGATGTGAGAATGATTAATGAAATCCAACCTGAAAATATCAAGAAGAAATAAGGGGTTTAAGCAAAATTAAGGATAGAGAATTTTGCTTAAACCCCTTATTTCTTTGATTTAAATAATAGTAAAATGAAATATTGTGTTAGTTATCAATAGTATTTTATGGACATGTTTGGTTATGTTTGTTATAATCGGATAGAATTTAAAAGATAGGCGTAGAAGTTTATTAGCTTAACAACATAAAGAATAAAAACCCCCAAAGGTATATTGGACTTAAATGGTTGAAATAAATGAAAATGATAGATAACATAATAAGAAACAATAGTTACAAATAAGAAAAGATAGTTAGAAAAGATAGTTAGAAAAGATAAAAGAAGATAAAGATAATTGGTTATGTCAAGAAGAAGGGAAAAGTAAATGATGAAAAATTCTCCAAGAGTTAATGGCGATAAAAAGACTAATAGCACAACTGTGAAAGGAAATACAACTTGGAAAGGAAATACTTCTACGAAAGGAAGTATGAATGGAAAAGTAAAGATGAATGAAAAAGGAAATACTTCTGCGAAAGGAAGTATGACTGGCAAAGCAAATATGAATGAAAAAGGAAATACTTCTACGAAAGGAAGTATAACTGGAAAAGGAATTATGAATGAAAAAGAAAATACTTCTAAGAAAGTAAGTATGACTGGCAAAGTAAGTATGACTGGAAATGAAAATACTTCTACGAGAAGAAATATGGCTGGGAAAGATAAAGCGAAAGGCCAGAATGCTTATAAGGAATCTAATGGAAAGCCAGAAAAGTCTTATTATAGAACGGAACAAAAAGAGAACACAAACCCTAGGTCTCAGAGTAAGGGGACTATAGTAAAGAATAAGGAAGAAAAAAACTCGGTAGAAAAAGGTAGTAAACTAAGAACTAGCAAAAAGAAGAAATATGGGGAATATGAATGTCCTCATTCTAAAAAATGTGGAGGTTGCCATTATCTTGACCTTCCATATGAAGAGCAACTAAAAATTAAACAAAAACAGGTGTCGAAACTATTATCTGATTTTTGCAAAGTTCATCCTATCCTAGGAATGGAACATCCTTATCATTATAGAAATAAAGTCCAGGCTGTATTTGGACGTGATGCAAAAGGAAATATAATATCTGGTGTTTATAAAGAAGGAACCCATCAAATAATTCCGACTACCTCTTGTTTAATAGAAGATAAAAAAGCAGATGAAATAATTGGAACAATTCGTGGTATGTTAAAATCCTTCAAGATAAAAACATACGATGAAGATTCTGGATATGGCTTACTTCGCTATGTGTTAGTAAAAAGAGGATTCACTAGTGGCGAAATCATGGTTGTTTTAGTTATTGCTTCTCCAATACTACCATCCAAGAAAAATTTTGTAGCTGCTCTTAGAAAAGCTCACCCAGAAATTACAACAATAGTGTTAAATATCAACAATCGTACAGATAGCTTAATTCTCGGAGACCGTGAAACTGTTCTTTATGGAAAAGGATATATTGAAGATACTCTATGTGGAAATGTATTCCGTATATCATCAAAATCCTTTTATCAAGTGAATCCTGTACAAACAGAGCGCCTATACCAGCTAGCGATCAAAGCAGCTGGATTAACAGGAAAAGAAAGAGTAATAGATGCGTATTGCGGTATCGGTACGATTGGCTTAGTAGCAAGTAAAAATGCGAAAGAAGTACTTGGTGTTGAGGTAAATAAAGAAGCAATTAAAGATGCAATTGCTAATGCAAAGCGAAATGGTATTACAAATGAACATTTCTACAATTCAGATGCAACAGAATTTATGCTTGCTATGGCTGAAAAAGGAGAAAAAGCAGATGTAGTAATCATGGATCCGCCGAGAGCAGGAAGTACAGAACAATTTATAGATGCAGTTGAGAGCGTACAACCAAGCAGAGTTGTTTATATTAGCTGTAATCCTGTTACGCTGCAGAGGGATTTAAAGTATTTTACAAAAAAAGGATATCAGGTGAAGGAAGCTTGGCCAGTGGACATGTTTCCTTGGACGGGGCATGTGGAGACGGTCTGTCTGCTATATAAAATGAAGTAAGAAGTGAATAGGTAATAGATGCTTCTGTCGTAATGTGACAGAATAAACTAATAATGAGGTGAATTAGTATGCCAGACATTAAATATGATATAATTGAAGAAATCGGAGTATTATCTGAAAATGCTAAAGGTTGGAGAAAAGAAATTAATCTCATCAGTTGGAATGGTGGTGAGCCTAAATATGATATTCGTGACTGGGCTCCAGAACATGAAAAGATGGGCAAGGGAACAACTCTGACCAAAGATGAGACAATGAAATTAATAGAAATCTTAAATACGATAGGGTAATAATCGAGCCAGCACATATTTCCGGTGTTGGCTTTGACTTATGGGGAGAGCACAAAGTGAAGTGACTTATGAATGTACAGTCAGTTGGAGATATGAGGTTATAAGAGATGCACAAAGAAATGAGTGGATATTGCTCGTACTATAAAATAGAAGAGATAAGGAGTGTTATTATGAATAATGTAACCGTAGAGTTTTTTCATGATGTAATATGCAGCTTTTGCTTCCCAATGTCATATAGGATGCGTCAGCTCCAAAAAATGATGCCAGAGGCTCAAATCGTGCATCGATCTTACGCGTTGATCAAATCGGAACGCGACTTTGACGAGATGTTTGGTTCAAGAGCAACGGCTAAGAGCGAAATTCTGAGCCATTGGGAACAGGCAAATCAAAATGATGACTTGCACCGGTTTAACATCTCTGGAATGCATAAAGCAGAATTTCCTTTCCCGGCTTCCATGAAAGCACTTACTGCATGTAAAGCGGCATACTTCACTGCAGGCGACGCTGGATATTGGGATGTTTTTGACGCTCTGCAAAATGCCTTATTCGTACAAAACAGCAACATTGAGGATCCGGATATCATTAGCGAGTGCATCAGGCATAGTGGTATAGACTTTGCGAAATGGGAGCAGCATTACAATAGTGGTGATACAAAAGAAGCGGTGGAGAAAGACTTGATTCTTGCAAAACAATATGGCATCGAAGGGGTTCCATGCCTCATCATAGATGGAAAAGATCGAATCAGTGGTGCACAGCCACTTGCACAAATTATCCAAGCTATCCGAGGTGCTGCTGAAATTCAAGAGAAAACCTCCCCTGAAGGTGCAGCCTGCCGATTGGATGGCGGTAAAATAAATTGCGATTGATTTACTTGCCTTGGTTATGTTACAACGCCAAAAAACTGATAAATAGCAAGTTAGTAAAACTATAGTTGAAACATGTTTTGACGTAAGAGGATACTCTTACGTCACTTCTTTTTGTAGAATATTAATGTACAATCGCATCTTACATAGTAATGTAAAGCAAAACTTACACTAAGTTGATACTTCCAAGTATAAAGATTTACTTTAAAAGTTTTTCAAATTCTGGTATCATAAACGTATTATGTACTTCGTAGCAAACGGTTGGTGAAGAACGCCCTTTATGGGCTGATATGGGGTTGCAACAATGAGCGAAAAAATAGAACTGCAAAAGGTTAGTGAGGAAACCATGCGCTTTCTGCGAGGAAAGTATGTTTTAGATGAGATGGGCAATGGCAAAGATGAATTGAAATTCCGCAAAGGTGGGAAAACGCTACTAACTATCTATATTCGAGAAGACAGTTATGATTTTCTCGTTATTTTCGGAAAAGCAGAACGTGAATTATTTGAGGCGCGGCGCAATGAATTTCCGCAGACAATACAGGAAATTTACAATAACAGCAAGACACATCATGACGGCAAATGGATGTTTATTTCCGTTGTCGATTTACATACGCTCGAAGCTGTCAAGCAGCTTGTTTTGATTAAGAAAAAGCCTAACCGAAAGCCGTTTCCAAAAGAGCAGGCGGTTTATGCTAGTTGCGGACACCGTTGCGATTTATGTGTGCATTATAACGGTGGAACAATCAGCGAGGAGTTCCGGGAGGAGCTGAAAGAGCGGCTGATACGTGTATACGCGGGGGGTGTAGGCGATGGGGGGTATTGGGGCGATGATATGAAGTTTTGTGATGGCTGCCATACAGGGGGATTAGATAAAGGATTTAACTGCGATTCATTGAAATGCGCGGCGGAAAATGACGTTGATAAATGCCAGAATTGTCATAAAAATCCTTGCGATAAGGCACATCATTTATATCAAGGGCTTAAACCTGAAATCCATACAAATACCATTGCTGCCGACGATGTTACATGGGTAATTCTGCCTTATGTGTATGAACAATACGGAAATTAAGCGGGATTACAACTAAATAGGGTTGAAATAAAGGGTTTCAAAGATTGAAGCATTTCAGATGAGTGGAAGGTTTCGTTCTTAGAAGCCCATTTTACGTTTGTGAGAACATATCCACAATTTTAAAGTGGATAGGGTTGAGTGGATAGATTTGATATTGGGCATTTTTGCATAAGGTTGAGGAGGCAGGATGGCATCTTTCTTGTTATCATACTATTATATTGACATGTGATTTTACAATGATATGATGTCTATATATGATACAAGAAAGGTATGGTGTTATTATGCAAAAACGGCCATTTGGTAACACAGGTTTACACACTTCAATTCTTGGATTTGGTGGATTTCATTTGCTTGAAATTCCAGTAAGCGAGGCGAACTATCTATTAAATCGATATCTGGACGAGGGTGGTAATTATATTGAGACTGCTGCCAGCTATGGGGATGGTGAGTCAGAAAGAAAGATAGGACAATGTGTATCAGTAAGAAGAAAGGAATTCATTCTGGCAACAAAGTCGGGAGAACGTTCCAAGGACGGATTGTTAGCCTCCTTAGATCGTAGCTTACATAATCTTAATACGAATTATGTGGATCTTCTCATTATGCATGCTGTAGGAACTATGGAGGAGCTGGATCAGATACTTGCTCCTGGTGGGGCATTGGAAGGTGCATTGCAAGCGAAAAAGGAAGGTCGCATTCATCACATAGGAATCTCAATGCATGGACAACCCGATGTCTTAATCTGTGCATTAAAGGAATATCCTTTTGAGGCTGTGATGACGACCATTAATTATTATGATCATTTCAACTTCCCCGAGATACAAGAGGTATTGCTACCATTAGCACATAGGAATAATACTGCCATTATATTAATGAAACCGGTAGCAGACGGTCTTTTGTGGCGCTCTGCTCCGCAGGCGTTCCGTTATGCCTTCAGTCAGCCGGTATCCATTGTCGTTGCAGGTATCAATAATAGAGAATTACTAGAGGCGGATTTGCGTTATGCGAATGAATTCAAAACAATGTCAGAGGAAGAGATGGAGGACATTTATACTAACTCTCCTGAGCTTGGTACCTATGTGTGCAGACAATGTGGGAAATGCATGGTTTGTCCCGAGAACATTCCGTTTACTGATATCTTCCTGTATGAGGGCTATTTCGACCGACAAATGGCTGACGGTATCGTAACCAATGCTTCCGATTACGCCTTAAAGGAGCGGCTGCGCTTTTGGTTTGGAAATCGAGATATGGCTATGAATCTTTATTCTAAACTGGAGGTTAAAGCTGACAGCTGCACCGATTGCGGCAAATGTACGTTAGAATGCCCTTATAGTATCGATGTAAGACGTAAGCTAGCAATCGCAGATTATAAGTTGGCGAAGAAGGATATTTTTTAACATTCAATGCTCCTTCATGGCTGTAATTCGGTCGGATTGATTGGATAAATAAATCACCGATTTGCTGTAATTTGGTATTTAATAATATTCCTAAACATATTATTTCTCAAGTGAATAATCAAAAATATAGTTACTTGATTATAGGAGGTTATCGTGGGATATTATGTTAATACTGGAGCAAATGTAAAAATCTATGTAGAGGATCTTAATCAAGAAGGAGAAAAGACAATCCTGTTTATTCATGGTTGGCCTGGAGATCATAATCTGTTTGAATATCAGTTCGATCAGCTTCCAAAGATGGGATTCAGATGCATAGGAGTAGATACGAGGGGATTTGGCAACTCGGATAAGCCATGGACGGGGTATGATTATAACACATTATCAGATGATATCAGGGCTGTAATTGATGCTTTAGAATTACATAATATTACACTGGCAGGGCATTCAACTGGAGGGGGAATCGCCGTTCGATATATGGCTCGGCATAAAGGTCATGGAGTATCAAAGCTTGTTCTTATTGATGCAGCAGCACCCAGCGTAATCAAGCGTCCTAATTTCCCTTATGGATTAGATAAAGAAGCCGTTGACCAAATAATTCAAGGAACGTATACAGATCGACCAAAAATGCTTCAGGATTTTGGAAATATTTTTTTCTTTCAGCATATAACTCAAGCATTCTCAGATTGGTTCTTCCAATTAGGGTTAAAGGCTGCTGGATGGGCCACCGCGGCTATTGCTAATACTTGGATTAATGAAGTGTTGTTTTCAGATTTAGAGACAATAAATGTTCCAACTTTAATTATTCACGGTATTCATGATAAGGTAGTCCCATTTCAACTTGGTCAAATACAAAACGAAAGCATTAAAAATTCAAAGCTCATACCGTTCTATTACAGTGGTCATGCAACATTCTACGACCAGAAGGATGAATTTAATGAAGAGTTAGTAAAGTTTGTTGAGGAATAAATTATGGAGGTATTTCATGAATCAACTTTTTACACCAGTAGAGATAAAAAACATCACGGTAAAAAACAGAATTGCTGTTCCACCAATGGTGGTTTACACGTGGTCCGATGACACAGGTCATGTGACGCAGAAACATATCGATCATTATGAAGCCATTGCTAAAGGTGGTGCCGGGCTTATTATCCAGGAAGGAACTTGCGTCAATAAAAATGGACGATTAGCTGATACACAGCTTGGTATTTGGGAAGATGTACAAGTCGAGGGACTCAAAAAGATAACAGATGCGGTGCACCGCCATAAAACACCGATTCTGGTTGAAATACATCATGCAGGTGTTGCAGGCATTGCAGAGAACGTAGTTTGTCCAAGTGATTATGAATGTATGATAAAAGGACAGCTCAAAAAAGGCCGTGAATTAACTATTGAAGAGTTGCATGCAATACAACAGGATTTTATTATGGCAGTAAGGCGTGCGTATCTGGCTGGATACGACGGGGTTGAGATCCATGCATGTCATAGTTATCTCATTTCGCAGTTTTTGAACCGGAGAGTCAATCGTCGTGATGATAGGTACGGACAGAAGCCGGAGCTTTTCGCGCTAGAAATCATCCGTGAAATTCGTAAGCAAACCCCATCGGATTTTATCATTGGAATGCGGCTTGGTGGGTTTGAGCCTACATTGGAGGATGCAATCGCATACGCCCGTATATTTGAAGAAAGTGGAGTTGATTTTCTTGATATTTCTTACGGATTTGTGCAAGAAAGCACACCGGTTGTACCCAAAGACTATCCTTTTAAGGATATCATTTATGCCGCACAAAAAATTAAAGAAGCGGTTTCTATTCCAGTATTCGCGGTTAACGGCATCAATAGTCCGGAACTGGCAGATAAAATTTTAGAACAGACCAAGGTTGATATGGTTGATATAGGGCGTGGTACATTGGTGAATTACAACTGGGCTAATGATGCAAAAGAAGGACGGGATGTTGGAACTTGCCTTTATTGTAAAACCTGTATGTGGCGTGTTGATCCAACGAAATGTCCTGGTAGACTGAAACATCAGTACAATCTACATAGATGAGTTCAAGCTATTTTGGTGTACAATATTTTTAATGAAGCAAAAGAATATAGAAAAAGCTATGGAACATATATAGGACAAAACAAAGGGAATGTCGGTGTTATACTTACACCGACATTCCCTTTGTTTCGATGAAGACAAGGCTATTAAGCAACTGAATATAGTGCCCGCAGCGAGGTAGAACCTGAAGGGAGGCAGCAACTACTTCCCATTATTTTGTTGATTCAGATTACTTTGTTTTAGAGGTTCTATTCCCCATATATTCATTTTATCCAAAATCGGTTTTAAAGATTCTCCAAGCACCGTAAGAGAATATTCGACCTTTGGTGGTACTTCTGGATAAACTTTTCTATAAATTATCCCATCGGTTTCTAACTGCCGAAGCTGTTGAGTCAGCATCTTTTGGCTTATTCCGTTGATTCCTTTAGTGAGTTCACTAAACCTTTGTGTACCGTTATTGAATAGATTTCTTAGAATAAGCACCTTCCATTTGTGCCCAATCAAGTTGACGGTATGCTCAATAGGGCATGATTTATCGCACGGCATTATTATCACTCCTGTCAATTATTGTGTTATACTTACTATTTGGTTAGTATAGCACAAAATAGTGCCTTCTTGCAAAAAGTTTGTATCGATAATATAGTAACTTTACAGCAGTACCTTTTAAATCAGTTGGTTTAGATTTAAATCGTTAATGATAGCTGAATACTATTTCAAATACGAGGAGAATAAATAATGAAAAAAATTAATATTGGAGATATTCTTGATTTTGCAACTGAAAAAAGTGCGCGTAAGCCGATTTTCAAAGAAGGCCAGTTGGATACAGGACTTTTACTTTATGCCCCAGGACAAACAACACCTGATCATAAGCATTCTGATATTGATGAAGTTTTTTATGTAATTTCTGGTGAGGGTTCAATTACACTAAACAATGAAGAAATGCTTGTGAAAGAAAACGATATAATTTTTTCACCTAATGGTGAGACACATGGATTCAATAATACAAGTTCTAACAATTGGGTTGTGTTGCAGATTAAAATTGACATTTCCAAAAAGGATTAAACCATATTAATAAAAATTGAGTACAGGAGGGATTGATATATGTTTAAACGAATAGACCACGTTGCATTTTCTGTAAAAGACAGACAAAAATCGATTGACTTTTATGAAAAATATTTTGGATTTAAAAAATATTTTGAACACGATGTTCCCGGGGTACCGAACCTTGAAAAGGTTGTTTATCTTCAGCTGGGCGATACCGTGTTAGAGTTTGAACATTGGTCAAATGAAAAGGAGAATAGGGGGTATCATTTCTGTCTTATAAGTGGCGATTTTGATTCAGATTATCAAAAGCTTAAAAATGCAGGGATCCCTGTCGTAACTGAGCCACATATTCCTGAGCCCAGATTACTTCATGAAACAGGCTGGAAAAGAGTTGTTTTTCAAGGTCCTGACGGTGAATTAATTGAGTTCCGAGGATAAAAGAATGTAGAGCATTTTGCTAAAAAGTCGATTGTTGCGCCTTTCAAGGAGCCTTAAGGCTCCGGCAGGTATCAGGTCATTATAAGTCCGAGCAAACTACAGAAAGAACCATAAACTACTTGACAGAATGAACAGATTGCGCTAAAACGAAACTACACGAACATTAGGCCTATGGGATATATTGGGATACAGTATTATGAATATGTAAAATGAGGCGAAATATTATGAAGATTTACTTTTTATAAAGGAAGCTTCTGGGGATCATCGAAGAACAAATCGACCGACCTCTTAATGCGGACGAACTTGCGGCTTCACTGTCTATATCTTCAGTACACTTACAGCGAATGTTTAAGTTGGCAAGCGGATTGACACTTGCCAGCTATATTCGTTCACGAAAACTGTCTGTCAGTTTGGATAAACTCTTGAACACGGATTTGATATAGTGGATATCACGATGCGATGATGATACAATTGATATGCAGTGTTACCTATATGCTGCTATTATAATCACAGTGGGGGTACATTTCATGGATACTAACGAAAGGAAAGTAGTAACGCAAAAATCAGTGAACACAGAATTAGATTTTAGCAACCTTTCTGAAACAGGATTTTCGGAAGATACAGAGCAACAAGTGCGAACATATTTTTCTAAAATTGCAAATAATGTTGATGAGTTCGTAAAGCATTTCTGCGCCATTCCGGACGCTTTGCTTTATGACAAAGCGTATATGGAACAATTCGTTCTTGAAAGGATCGGACTAAACAATGAGAGTTTGGGCGAGTTGTCACCAGAGCTTGCACCTTATTTTGGAACTGGTCTATATATCTGCAGAATCCGAAACAATTCGCGGAGTATCTGATTTGGCTACTCAAAAATGTGCGGAACTGCTCGTCCTATCTTGAGATAGGAAGCCGTTGGGGCGGCACATTTATTGTGATCTGTGAAGTGCTGCGACGCATGAATCCGGGGTTTAAGCGCGCCATCGCCGTCGACTTAATAGAGGAAACTCCTTTTATAGAGCGATATTCAAACATAGCAAAGGATGACGGTCTTGAAATCGTATATTTCAAAGGTTCCTCAACGTCCGATGAGTTCAAGCGAATGATTACGGAGTACAAGCCGGACATTTCTTTAGTTGACGGCGATCATAAAATTGCAGGTGCACTCAAAGACCATATGTTGGTTAGGCAATTTTAAAAGATTATTGTACACCACGATGTTTGCTCCGATACTTGCCCTGAATCGACATTATTATGGAACAGCCTAAAACAGTTGGAATCAGGCATGAATCACGTAGAGTTTGTAGAGCAGTATCCGTCATTAAAGGGCAACTATTTTGGTATCGGCGTTCTTTTTAGCTGATTATCTTAGCAGTTATACTTAAAAAACCAACGTAAAAGAGAGAAAAAATAGGGCTGAAAAAGTGCATTTTTTAGCCCTATTTTTTGACTTTTATAGATGACATCGGACTCTAGGAGATATTCGGTTTATTTCAAGGATGCTTCGGAGTTCTTTTACTTCGGTCTGGAGGTAAAAGATTTTACTGTATCAAGGTACAATAAAACCACTGGCTATGCCGGTGTGTCCCTAATTACTTATGTGAATATATAAAATTATGCTATTAAGGAATTGAATATATAAATATACATGGATATATTAGTTATTCAAAAAATATTTTACAAACATTTTACATATAATTAACATAGATAATACTTTAATTATCTTTAATTATTATATAATTATTATTTGTTATGAGAATGAAGATAGCAATTTAAATTATAATAAAAGATAGAGCTTCTTATTAAAGTTTTGATAAGGAGTCGATTAGCGAGGGTGACGAATGGATGATCTAATGTTAAAGTCTGGGCAAAGAGCCAAGATAAAAACAGATGCGGTAAACCTTTTTTATGGCAATTTCCAGGCTCTGAGGAGTGTTACTATGGATATTCAGGAATGTGCTATTACAGCCATAATTGGACCGTCGGGATGCGGTAAATCATCTCTTCTGCGTCTATTTAATCGTATGAATGACCCGATACCTGGAGTTAGGGTAGAGGGGAAAATTATGCTTGATGGTGTTTCTATCTATGATAAGAATATGGATGTTGTTACACTGAAAAAAAGAGTTGGTATGGTTTTTCAAAAACCTAATCCCTTTCCGATGTCTGTGTATGATAATATGGCTTTTGGTCCAAGGCATCATGGAATAAAACAAAGGGCTCGTCTTGATGAGATTGTGGAGAGGAATTTGAACCAGGTGGCTTTATGGGACGAAGTTAAGGACAAGCTTAAAGAATCTGCTTTTGTTCTTTCTCCAGGCCAGCAGCAGCGTCTATGTATTGCCCGTGCATTGGCTGTAGAGCCTGAGGTTTTATTAATGGACGAGTCATGTAGTGCTCTTGATCCAGAATCTACAATGCAAGTTGAGGGGTTAATGGAGGAGCTGGCTAAAAAATATACGATTCTAATTGTAACTCATAGTATGGAACAAGCAGCAAGAGTGTCTGATATGACTGCGTTTATGATGATGGATCATGATAGGGCGGGGACATTGGTTGAATACGCTCCAACAGCAGAAATTTTTGCTAATCCAAAGGATAAACGTACCGAGGATTATATTACAGGTCGGTTCGGTTAAAAAATTTTAAAAGGTGAAATTGAAAAGGATGATAAGTACATCATAAAACTTGTGATTCTTTTATATATTTAGAGAAATGGAGGAAATCAAGCATTAAGTTTTATCATGGTTGATGATTTTGATGTTTGATTTTTGTGAGAGATATGAGGCAAACGATTGTAATAAGCAAATTATTAAGACGAATTATAAGCGTAGTGACATTGACCCTTTCTATGGGGATGTTGTCTGCCTGCAGCCGATCATCTGGTTCAGGAACGATTGGTGCTGGCTCAACTTCTGTACAACCCTATGCTGAGGTTCTAGCTGAAGAGTACATGGCTTTAAATCCTGGTGCTGAGATTGATATCCAGGGTGGAGGATCTTCAGCCGGCATTACGGCAGCCCAGACACACAGTGCTGATATTGGAATGTCCTCCCGTGCATTGAAAGAGGAGGAGAAAAATCTGTGGAATGTAGAAATAGCCAAGGACGGATTGGTATTAATAGTGAACCCTAAGAATCCGATACAAGACCTTACTTCAGAACAGATTCGCGATATTTACGCAGCCACAATTACCGACTGGAGTCAATTGGGAGGCGTGAAGGCAAAGATCAATATTATAGCGCGTGAAGAAGGATCAGGTACAAGAAGTGCTTTTACGGAGCTATTGATGGGTGAAAAAGAGATAACCCCGAAAGCTATAGTCCAGGACTCCAATGGGGCGGTACGACAATTGGTTGCGGATGACCCCAATGCTATAGGCTTTATCTCTTTGGGTCTGGTTAATGATAAAGTGAAAGCTTTACATTTAGATGGCATCGAAGCGACACGAGAAAACATAATAAATGGCAGCTACAGCCTGTCTAGGCCGTTTTTGTTTGTCACTAACGGTGAGCCTACGGGGTTAACTAAAAGTTTTATAGATTTTACCCTTTCTTCGGAGGGGCAAAAATTACTGAGTAATGAGGGACTTATTCCATCGGCAGAGGGGGCGGAGAAATGAAAAGTTTTAAAGAAAAATTATCTGAGCGTGTGTTTCTTCTAATTGCTCTTTCAGCTTTATCAGTGTTGGCGCTCATCACTGTGTTTATATTTATAAAAGGTGTACCTATTATTGCTAAGGTTGGTATAATAAATTTTGTTTTTGGAATGAAATGGGCTCCTAGCCAGGGTTACTATGGCATTTTCCCGATGATAGTGGGATCTGTATCGGTTACTTTAGGAGCAGCAATCATAGGAGTTCCGATTGCCATTTGTTGCAGTATTTTTCTGGCTGAGTTTGCTCCTGCAACACTTAGAAACATATTCAGACCCGCCATCCAGTTACTGGCTGCCATACCTTCCGTGGTTTATGGGTTCTGGGGAGTATTGTTCGTTGTTCCAATGATACGTAAATACCTGGGAGGACCGGGCTTAAGCATATTGGCCGGTTCCATTATTTTGGGTATTATGATCTTGCCAACGATCATCAGCATCACCGAAGTATCTCTGCTTGCACTGCCTCGCCATTATAAAGATGGGGCCCTTGCATTAGGGTTGACACATTGGCAAACGATACGTTCCTTGCTGTTACCTGCGGCAAAGTCGGGAATCGTCGCTGCTATAATCTTAGGTTTAGGCAGGGCAATTGGTGAGACTATGGCGGTTATTATGGTTCTGGGTAATGCTGTCGCACTTCCACAATCAGTTCTTGATCCTGTCAGGACACTGACCACGAATATCGGTATTGAGATGGGATATGCATCTGGCGAACATCAACAGGCGCTTTTTGCCACAGGTATTGTATTGTTTGTTATTATCATGATTTTGAATGCTACTGCCCAATACATTACACGAAAGAGGTGAGGTTACTATGAGAATTAATACGAAAACTTCCCAAAAGATAGCAAAATTTATAATATGGACAGCTGCTCTTTTTGTCATCGTGATTCTTATGTCCATAGTTGTCTATATACTAGTAAAAGGTATACCTATGATTAGCTGGCAGTTTTTAACGGAGATTCCGCGAGATATGGGTCGTAGTGGGGGTATTTCCTCTTCCATCGTTGGAACTTTACTTGTGACTGCAGTAGCTATTATTGTCGCAACACCATTTGGAATTGGGACAGCTATATACCTTACGGAGTACACACGTGAGGGCAGAGTCACCCGCATTATCCGTTTCAGTGCCGAGTCCCTTGCAGGGATACCATCCATTGTATATGGACTTTTTGGTTTTATCTTCTTTGTAATATACTTAAAAATGGGATGGTCAATTTTGTCAGGCGGATTAACCATGGCTATCATGATTCTGCCTACTATCATACGTACATCAGAAGAGGCGATTCGTACTGTGCCACAGCTATACCGCGAGGTAGGCTTCTCTTTGGGAGCCACTAAGTGGCAGGCAATAACCAGGGCGGTACTCCCATCAGCACTCCCTGGTATAGTGAATGGAGTAATTTTGAGTATAGGAAGATGTGTAGCCGAGACAGCTGCTGTTATTTTAACAGCCGGCTCAGCACTTCGTATGCCTACTTCACTCTTCGCACCAACTCGAACGATGGCAGTACATTTTTATATACTAGCGAGAGAGGGAATATCCATGGATAACGCTTATGGAACAGCAGCGCTCTTGATTATTCTTATTCTTATTCTTAATGTTGGTTTCAATATGCTGGTCAATAGATTCATAGCTAAAGGCCGTTAAGAGGTGAAAAATGATACAGAAATCAAAAATAGATATAAAAGGGTTAAATTTCTATTATGATAAAAAACAGGTTATTAAAGAACTTAACCTAGAGATACCTAAAAATGAAATTTTGGCTGTTTTTGGTCCAGCCAACAGTGGTATAACAACACTGCTTCGCACATTGAACCGTTTGTGTGATTTGACTCCGGGAGCCCGTCAGGAGGGTGAAATACTTTTGGATGGGAAAAACATCTTTGCCCCGGACATTAATTTGACTGAACTGCGCCGCAGGGTAGGGATGGTCTTTGATGTACCAACACCTCTGCCTATGTCCATCTTTGACAATGTCGCATTGGGGCCTCGTATGGGCGGAATGAAAAGCAAGGCGGCTATAGAAGATGAGGTAGAAAAAGTTCTGCGTATGTCTGCCCTCTGGGATGATGTAAAAGATAGGCTGAATACTCCAGCAGCTAGGTTATCTGGTGGTCAGCAACAGAGGTTGTGTATTGCTAGGGTTTTGGCTCTTGAGCCAGAGGTTATTTTGTTAGACCGACCATGTTCGGCTCTTGACCCGATATCAACAGCCAAAATTGAGGAATCCTTAATACAGCTTAAGGAGCAATTCACCATTATCATTGCTCCACATACCGTTCAGCAGGCTGGGCGTATCGCTGACCGAGTTGCATTCATGCTAATGGGGGATCTAATAGAACAAGGCGCTACCGAAGATGTTTTTTCATTCCCTAAGGATAAGCGAACTAACGATTACCTTACCGGAAGATTTGGTTAAAATTCCGTATATTCTTTAAGTTTTTTGTAAAAGGAGATGAATATTTTGGTAAGAGAACATTTTGCACAGAAGATACTTGACGTTAAACATGATGTTTTAAGAATGGGAGCCTTGGTTGAGAACATTATTGACATGGCAGTTACTTCTTTTAAGGAACAAAATCTTGATCTTGCAAAGAAAGTTATTGAGAAAGATGACGAGATAGATCAATTAGAACTTGAAATTGAAAAGGAATGTATAATGCTTATCGCCCTTCAGCAGCCTCTCGCCAAGGATTTAAGGACAATTGCATCGGTTCTGAAAATTCTAACAGATCTTGAAAGAATGGGAGATAACGCAGTAAACATTGCAGAGGTTATACTTGAAATAGGCGATGAACCCATTACTAGGCCTCTTGTAGACATCATAAGGATGGCAGATATTTCTCAGGAAATGATAAAAATGAGTCTTGATGCCTTTGTAAATGAGGATATTGCCCTTGCAGAAAAGGCAGCTAAGAGGGACGAAGAGGTTGATAGTCTCTATGAAACAGTTATAAATGATATCCTTAACAACATCACAGAAATTAAAGGGCTTTTAAAACAAGGTACTAAACTTCTGTTCTTAGGACGGTATCTTGAGAGAATCGCCGATCATTCTACAAATATATGTGAAAGAACAATATACATGATTACAGGTGAGTTAAAGGAAATAAATTAGAGGCATGCCTCTAATTTATTTCCTTTATATATGTTATAAGAGTCTGGTCATTAGTTAAAAATATGCCGCCAAGGAACCACTGGGTCTTGGCGGCATGTTTGTTGTATACTAAAGGTATGTGGAGACAAAAGTCCTGTAGCTACAGTGAAACAACGAATAGATGGAAATTTTGCGGGTTTATTACCAAAACTAACATTTATTGATTGGAAGTCAGTTTATGAATTATTTGCTGATGTTGGGGATATTTTTCTATCAACTCATTTCTTTTAAATAACTCAAAGTCTCTAAATTCAAATCCAGGCGATACCATGCAGCCAACTAATGCATACCCTTCATTATTCATAGCGGAACCAAATATATAATCTTTGGGCACCAATACTTGGGGCTTTTCACCGTTTTCGATATCTAGCCCAAGCTGTTCAGTGAAAAGTTCTCCATTTGGACTAATCATATAAATAGTTAGCGGAGAACCTGAATGATAGTACCACATTTCATCAGATTTTAGTCTGTGAAAATTAGATACTTCTCCGTCTCTAAGTAAAAAATAGATACTTGTCCAAAGCATTCTTGAACCTTCAAAGTCAATTTTTAATTCTTTTGATGTTATATTTTCATCCGATGCATAAACTTCTTTATAAAAACCACCTTCCGGATGAGGGATCATGTTCAAGTTTTTGATAAAATAATCTGATGTATACATAGTGATGCTCCTTTTAATTTTTCCTTGTTTTATTAATATAAATGTAAATACCCAAGAAATAATAAATTCCTTGGGTATTATTGTGCCCTTTTATAGGTGAATGAAAGACACGGAACGCCAGCCACAAAAGTGACTGGCATTTCAATGAAACAATAGTCTTTAGCATCATTTCTTTAAGAAAGAGACAGTAAGGATATTATAACTTTAGTAATTCTACTGATTCCTCAGGTAGATCGGAGATTTCTGAATATATAATATCCCGGTAATCAATCCATTCTTTCTCATTCTCTTGAATACTTTGTACGGATGGTATTAGTAATTTACTGGTCTTGATGAATTCTTTCCTAATATCTTTTGTAACATTGTCCGTAGTCATACTATGAATAATACTGCCATTTAGAATATAAAACAGCTTATAACAGCCATTATCCATAGGAAGCTTTAGCAGAATGCTCCGTGAGGATAAGCTTTTATAGCCGTTTAATCCGTTTTTAATTATTTTAAAGCAAGATATCATATCCCTGTAGATAGAGGCCATTTCGAACCGATATGAATCAACGGCTTCCACTAATTTAGACTGCAGGGTATTAACTAATAAGAGAAGATTGTTTTCTGATGCAAGAAGTTCTAAAAGTACTGCCTTATTTTGATTAAATAGATCCTTTTCCATGGCAATGGGAAATATATGATATTCAAACTCATACTGGTCGCCGTTTCTTGTAATCGGATAAATATTCTTTAACTTAACTAGAAATTCGCTTATGGTGAATTTGCTTCTGAAGGGGCCATAGCAATGATCTGTTCTTTCTTCCATTACGGATAGGGAATTATATTTATTATAGTCCTCTACTTTAATAAAAAAGTAGTTCAGGTCATTTTTCATCTGGGCATTGAATCGAGGCTTATATTCCTTTATTAAGGAACACTCTAATAATCGGGCTTCCAGATGAGTATCGGTAACAACATACTCAATATCCTTGACCATCGGTACCATCCGAGTTACCTTGTCCCATTTTGGTGTTTTGACAAAATAGGATTGAACTCTTTTTTGCAGGCATTTACTTTTTCCGATATAAATAATAACACCTCGGGAATCCAGCATTTTATAAATTCCTGGGAGTTTGGGAATCTGCTTTAGTTTATCACTTGTAATGTATTTATGATCCATTTCTTCACCTTAACATAATCAAAATCAGTAATCTTTGTTAATAAATATGTATTTTATCATAGCATAAAAGAAGTAGCAAGTCTATGATCTAGAGGTATCCCTGGTTAGATTTCACTTCCTTTTTAATAGAAAACATATAGGATTACTCAATGAAATTGTTGCCTTCCGACGATTATTTTTCAGGAAAAGGCGATACAGTACAGCAAATTCTCCTGTTACTTCACTTCTGTTACTATAAAATAAGGTATACTATACGTCCGGCGTGTAGCGCGTTATCTGTTGGATCAGGAACCGACTTGGGTCAATCTGTCATTCAGCACCTCCTTGTATACAGACATATCCCGTTCGCCAATAATGGGCTCTCCTATAATTTTTCCCGCCGAGTCAACAAACAGTGTGGTCGGATAGGCAATCATATTATTGTCAAGGTACTCCTTAAGTGAATTGTCAGGCACGATGCTTGTAAAAGAGACACCTGCGTCCTTGGCAATTTTTTTAGCCAGTTTTAAAAGCTCTTCATCTTTTACATCACCTACAATGGAAATCAGCTGGGTACCCGCCGGCATGTCTTCGCTCATCTTCTGCAGATCAGGCATTTCCTTAATGCATGGCTGGCAGAAGGTAGCCCATATATTGATCATTGTTAGTTTATGCCCCGCAAAAATGGAATTATCAACAGCTTTGCAGTCGAGATCATTTGCAGAAAATGCACCTAGGTCGCCTACCGTAAATGTCGCAGGTTTTATACTTGCCTTTATGGCTGGGAGCATT
Organism: Lachnoclostridium phytofermentans ISDg; assembly: GCF_000018685.1. Lineage (NCBI taxonomy): Bacteria > Bacillati > Bacillota > Clostridia > Lachnospirales > Lachnospiraceae > Lachnoclostridium > Lachnoclostridium phytofermentans. Next base: position 2,054,530 of record NC_010001.1, read on the forward strand.
TGGACGATCTCGTCATAATCTGCCTTCATATTGGAATCAAAGGCGGAGGTGTCAACTATGGGCTGTGCGTATATATATACGGTGCCGTCTTTCCGGCAGATTTCCTCCGAGGTCTCACACTTCGTGATGTCCGCGGCCCTTTTATTGGAACTCATCCATCCATCCCACTTTTCCGCAGGATATTCCAGAACTTTGAACGGGCAGTATTCACCCTTTTGAGGCATGAAGAATATATCCAAATGGTCGGAAGGGTCGGTTTCAGCCTTGGGAATATCCTTCTCCAATAGAGAAAGATCGCCAAACATCACTTCATATTTGCCTGGTATGATGGTTTGGTTGTCGAGATATTTGATCGGCAGCTTTAGCGTGATTCCCATACCATCTTCCGTATAGTCCTTATAATCGGTATAATCATAGTTTTCTTCCTGACGCACCGTACTTTGGTCATTTTTTGAAGTTTCACCTTGTGTGCAGCCAGCTAAGAGTACGGTGAGCGTGAATGTGCACAAGAGAACTGTAAGAATCTTACTTATAATATTTTTTTTCATGTTTTTCCTCCGAAAATTTATTTGAGTGTTTTTTCTACTTGGATTGCATTTTGAGGGCATTTATTCTTACATAAACCGCAGCGGATACATTCCGTATGGTTTGGCGTTTTCACGGGCTCCACATTCATAGGGCAGATTTTGCCGCATATCCCGCAGTCAGTGCATTTGTTCCGGTCTATGTAATAGCGATAAAAGCTAAAACGATTGAACAGTGAGTAAAAAGCGCCCAACGGACATAAATATTTGCAAAACGGTCTGAATATCATCATAGAAGAAAGAATTACAACCGCTAAAATAAGTATTTTCCATGAGAATAACCAGCCGATGGTGGCTTGCAGAGGCTTATTCATGCTAACTAGTGGGATACCGCCCTCCAAGGTACCTGCGGGACATAAATACTTACAGAAAAACGGAACCGTGGATCCGTAGGAATCTGCTGCCAATAACGGCAACAGTACTACAAGGATGGCTAACACTAGATATTTGCCAAACCGCATGATCCGTTCAAGTTTTTGTGGGATTTTGAGTTTAAGAAGGGGGACTTTGTGTAAAAGATCCTGTATAAACCCAAAAGGGCAGAGAAATCCACACAAAAGCCTTCCAAACAATATTCCCATAAGAGCTAAAAATCCAAGTACATAAAAGGATATGCCGTAAATCGAACTTCCTGCCGATACCTGGAGGGAGCCGATAGGGCAGGCCCCAAGAGCTCCGGGACAGGAATAACAATTAAGAATCGGCAGGCAGAGGTTTTTGCTTTTTCCAGTGTAAATCTTACCCTTCCAAAATCCGGCGACATTTGCGTTCATCAAAACGGCAGACAAGCACTGGATTATTGTACGTTTAAATTTTTTAACCAATACCAATACACTCCAGACATATGTTTATTGCTTTATTAAACACTGCTTCATACTCCCAATTCAAAGTACCAATCACCAGAAGCGAAATAGCTAAAAAAAGTATTGAATATCGCGTAAATCGTATGTTCATTTTAATTATCATAGAACCCTCCTTCTTTTTGAACAGAATATTATCGCCGACATTTTGATGTTAGCAGGCGGTTGTTACTTAGCTGCGTAAAAGTTGTGTCAAAGATGTAATAACGGCAGAACTTTTTTAACAACGATAATCTTCCTAAGTATTGGAAGAGGAGCTATCAACGAACGTAAGGTAAACTACCTTATCTTCTACGAAGGTTTTTTTACCGCATACTCAGAAGGCTCTATTTCTGGCTGGTGGATACTGTCGTTCTCCTGTCATCTACTTGTGAATGTCCTCCTTAAAACCTTACAAAATCTGTTGTAAGGTTAAGGATGTCTCCTCGATTTATGCGACAAAAAACACCAGCCCGCACATTCAGCATAACAGTCAAATGTTATTTTACTGTTCGATTAGTTGTATCAAAGCTGTCGGTTCTTCTGGGGGATAATGCCAATATAAAATTTACAGCTCAGTAGAAAAGAGTTATACTTATTAATAGAACTGTCGTATTGGTGTAAAAGGAAAAGATATCAGTTTTATATAAGCGTGTTAACATCTTTGAGACAACTTAGTGTTATTCTTTAATTAATTATCTTTATAGCATAGAAAGGCTGGTGGATCACTTGCTGAATATTTTGATTGTAGAAGACGAGCAGGCAATCAATGAATTAATTTATTTAAATTTGAGCGATGAAGGATACCGCTGCACGCGTGCCTATGACGGGGAAGAAGCGGCCAACCTCATAGAAAATTATAACTATGACCTGATTTTACTGGACATCATGCTACCGAAAATCAATGGATATGAATTATTTGATTATATACACCCATTGGGTACACCTGTAATTTTTATCACCGCCAAAAGCGATATCAATGATCGAATCCGGGGGTTGAGACTTGGGGCTGATGATTATATTTCCAAACCGTTTCAGGTGGGAGAACTGCTAGCACGTGTGGAGGCAGTCATTAGGCGTTTTGGAAAAAGCGAAAGAAAAATTGAGCTGTATGGCGTAACGATTGATTTAAATTCCCGTGAGGTACGAAAAGACGGCCAACTAATTGAGCTGACCGTGAAAGAGTTTGAATTGCTGATTCAGTTAATTCAAAATAAAAATGTAGCGCTTCGACGCAGTTGGCTATATGAGCGGGTGTGGGAAGGTGAATTCACAGGCGAGACACGGACGCTTGATACACATATCCAGCGTCTGCGGAAAAAGTTGGAATGGGAAGATCGTATCAAGACAGTATTCCGAATTGGCTATCGGCTTGAGGTATTGAAATGAAGCTGTTTGCGAAAATCTTTCTCTGTGCAATGATCGTCCTCAGCATCGCGTTGTCCCTGTCCGGTTATCTGCTCATAACGTTGTCATACAAAAATGCGGTTGATCAGGAAACGCAGCGCACAATGGATCAGTATCAGTATATCAAGTTTCTGCTTCAGGCCGACCTTCTAAATCGACGGGATCAAACCGATAAAAACAATTTATCTGATCCGATTTCTGCAAGCTTTTCAAAGCTCGCAGGTCAGAATTTGCCCGGCTTATCAAGCGGCGGGAATTACATTTCTGTTTTTGGTGAAGATAAGATGTCCATATATTCGACCTTTCCCTCTAATCCGGATTTCAATATATCCGACTACGACTTAAATCAAAAAATCGTCAATAAAATAGAGCAAATTGGGGACAGGACCTATGTTTTAGTGCTCGGTAAGATCACGCAGAGCGGCCAGACGGTTTATCTCTTGACCGCAACCGATATTCAGGCCGTTATCGACCAAAAGGAAGAAATGGTCCGGAATTACGGTACGATTTATTTCGTAACGATAGGCTTTGGCATTATTCTGGTTATGATCTTTTCCGCTTTGCTGACCGGTCCAATCCAAAAGATGTCGGCGGCTGCAGCCAGGGTCGCCCACGGTAATTACAGTGAACGGCTTAAGGTTTTTTCTAATGATGAAATGGGAGAACTTTCAAGGAGGTTCAATACGATGGCGGAAACAATTGAGGATAGAATCGCAGAGCTTTCAAATGCTGCAAAGCAGAAAGAGGATTTTGTCTCCAATTTTGCCCATGAACTGAAAACGCCTTTGACATCGGTCATAGGTTATGCAGATATGATCTATCAGAATCCATTGTCTCGAGAGGATACCAGAAAAGCGGCGGCACACATTATGGACGAAGGCCTCCGCCTCGAGGCACTCTCGCTCAAGCTGATGGATCTGATCGTTTTAAACCGGCAGGATTTTATCCTTGAGGAACTTCCGGCGGATGAGCTCCTGCAGAATATTGCGGATACGCTGAGGCCGTTGTTATTAAACGAAAATATAAAATTCAAGTTGGAAACGGTGAAAGCCTATATCAGAGTCGACTATGACCTTTTCAAAACGCTTCTGCTCAATCTCGTAGACAACGCGGTCAAAGCGGGAAGCGCGGAAATTAGCTTGACTGGGGAAATTACGGCGAACAGCTATCGCATCGGCATTTCGGATAACGGGCGCGGTATTCCGGCAGACGAGCTGGACCGCATCACAGAGGCATTTTATATGGTGGACAAGTCCCGATCCAGAAAACAGCACGGTGCAGGCCTCGGCCTTTCGCTTGCTTCAAAAATAGCTCAAATACACGGCAGCCGGTTGGAGTTTGAAAGTGTGCAGGGAAAGGGAACGACGGTTTCTCTTCCTTTACCGTTGGAAGGTGGTGGATTGGGTGCTTAAGCGACATATACTTACAGCGGTTGCTGCCGTTTTCTCGATGCTTATTGTGTTCGGGTGCTGGATTTTAACAAATGAGCTGTTGAATCGGCAACATTTGGGCCTGATGAATACTGTGCATACCGTCAGCGTGATGGAACCTCCGGAAGCTGAATTAGGTGCCGAACCAGCAAAGGTTACTCTGAGCACTCAGGAAATTGCGAATATTCTCAAAGTTTGGCAATCAAGCCAGACACAGCATTATCATGATCCGTATGATGGCCAGCTAACGATGGAAGAGGCGATCAAGGCGGCAAATTCCGGGTTGTCGCATTTTTGTGAAAGCGGCGTTTTACCGAAAGAGCTCCTCGAGAGTGATTTCACGCAGACAAATGCGTTTTTATTCGATGTACAGGCTCCCATAGTAGTCCCCCCGGAGGGTTTACCCGCCTCGAACCCGGCGTACAGCTTCTGGTCGGTTAGTGTGAGCAATCGTGGAGTATCGATACTGCTGACACTGAACGCGTACACGGGCCAAATTTGGTGGGCAGAAATCCGCTTGATTACTCAGACGCTTGATTTTAACAGTACTAACATATTGGATTTGCTTGAAGAATATGAAGCCTATCTCGGACTTTCCGACAGCGGATCATTAAATAGCAATAGCGACTATGCGACCAAAAGTTATGAAAATAATCATATTGGAATAATTGTGTATAAAAAGACGGGTGAATCCGGTCACTATGAATTGCTGAATTTTTCTCTGAATCAAAACGTTAGTTGACAACCTGGACACAGCTCTCGGACAACTGCGAGACATCTCCCTGTTATGATTTGAAGCGTAAATTTTAACAGGGAGGTTTTTATATAAAAATATATTTGTTCCTTTGAGGTATAAGGGCCAGTGATGTTTGACTTGTTAATTTATAACTGGAGCTAATGGGAAAACTGGTCGTGCTATAATTAAGGCGGATACTTGGTCGAAAGCTAAATGATTTTTTATCCTTCATTCTTAGAACATCGAGAAGCAAAATATAGCAATACAAGTATCAATTTGTTTAGAATGAGTTTATGAAAATGAGTTATAATTAAATTGAGGTGATGAAGCATGATTCATATTCTTGTTGTAGACGATGACAAAAATACGAGAAGATTTATGAAAGCAGTGTTAGAAGAAGAACAGTATATTGTATTTACAGCTTCCAATGGAGTGGAAGCTTTGGATATTTTAGATACTACTCACATTGATTTGGTTGTGTTAGATATTATGATGCCAAAGATGGATGGCTATGAATTTACGGAGATTTTGCGCAGCGTACAAAATGAACTTCCTATATTAATGGTTTCGGCGAAGCAACTTCCTGCTGATCGAAAAAAAGGATTTCAAGTAGGAATCGATGATTTTATGACAAAACCTGTGGATGCAGAGGAAATGGTACTACGCATTAAAGCACTGTTACGTCGTGCTAAGATTACAAGTGAACGAAAAATAATGATTGGAAATGTAGTACTTGATGAAGACTCTTTATCGGTAACACGAGAGGGAGAAACACAAGTACTCCCACAAAAGGAGTTTCAGCTTCTATTTAAATTATTATCTTATCCTGGTAAGATATTTACAAGGATTCAGCTTATGGATGAAATCTGGGGGACAGAGAGTGACTCGGGTTGGGAAACTGTAACTGTACATGTTGGCCGGTTACGTAGGCGATTTGAGGGTTGGCCAGAATTTCAAATTGATTCAGTGCGGGGGCTAGGATATAAGGCGGTGAAGTTAGTATGAGAAAGTTTATAAGGAAACATGAGGGGCCGAAAAATCCTCCACCAGTGATATTAACGTTAGTATTTGCTATTTTGGTTTTTGTGATATTGGGGATTACTATGGTGATTGTAGGCTCTCTTGTGGTATTATTAAATAAACTGCAAATTATAGAAAGCCTTAATGCACCCAATATTTGGATCCCAACTATCTGGTTTGCATCGGCTAGTATATTAATCGGGACTGTAGTTGCTATTATTATTAGCCGTATACCCTTAAAGCCAATTAATACAATCATTCATGGCATGAATCAATTAGCCAATGGAAAGTATCAAACACGAATAGATTTAGGACATGTATCGATTGCCATGGACGTATCCAATAGTTTCAATACACTTGCAGAAGAACTAGAAAATACAGAGATGCTTCGCTCTGATTTTGTCAATAATTTTTCTCATGAATTTAAAACACCAATTGTGTCAATCTGTGGGTTTGCTAAGTTATTACAAAGGGATACGATTGCGAAAGATAAGCAAAAAGAATATTTAAGTATTATTGTGGAGGAATCTACAAGACTTTCTGAGATGGCAACCAATGTACTTAATTTGACCAAAGTTGAGTATCAAAGTATTCTGACGGACATTTCTGGGTTTAATCTCTCGGAGCAATTGCGAAACAGTGTATTAATGTTAGAGAATAAGTGGATGCAAAAAGGAATCTCTATTACTGTAGAATTAAATGAGTATTATATTGAAGCATGTGAAGAACTATTAAAGCAAGTTTGGATTAACATTTTGGATAATTCCATTAAGTATTCACCAACTCATAGTGAAGTTGAGATTGAATTGATAGAAGAACATGATTTGATTACGGTATCCATCATTAATCATGGGCCAGAGATGAGTAAGGAAGAAATTAAGCGTATTTATGATAAATTCTGGCAAGGGGATACCTCTCATGCCTCGGAAGGAACGGGAATTGGTTTATCCATTGCAAAACGAATTGTAGAACTTCATAAAGGGAAAATTAATGTAGATAGCTCGAAGGAGCAAACGAAATTTTCTGTTATGATACCAAAAAGAGTTATATAATAGATAGATTAGAGTAATTGTTCTGGGACAGTTGCTCTTTTTTTTATGTGTTAATTAAAATGTATGAGGAGTTTAGTTTCAGTTTCGCTTTGTGTGATATGATATCCATGCTTACAGAAAGGGGAATCATATGATTAAATTATTTAAAAATTTAACTAAAAAAGAATGGCTATTTGTGGGTATCAGCTTTGTGTTTATTATAGCACAGGTATGGTTGGACCTAAAATTACCAGATTATATGAGTGAAATTACAATGTTGGTGCAGACCGAAGGTAGCACAATGACTGAAATCTTAACTGCGGGAGGAAAGATGTTAACATGTGCACTAGGAAGTCTTGTTGGTGCTGTCATTGTTGCTGTACTAGCCGCAAAAGTTGCTTCCAACTTCGGTGCCAGACTAAGAGGTCATCTATTTGATAAGGTGCAGTCCTTTACGATGGAAGAAATCAATAGATTTTCCACATCAAGTTTGATTACAAGGTCCACCAACGATATTACACAAGTGCAAATGCTTGTTGTAATGGGCTTACAAGCTATGATTAAAGCACCTATTCTAGCAGTATGGGCAATTATGAAAATTAACGGTAAGAGTTGGCAATGGACATTGACAACAACACTTGCGGTATTGGTCCTATTAGTAGTTGTTGGTTGTTGTGTAATTTTAGCAATGCCTAAGTTTAAGAAGCTTCAAAAATTAACGGATGATCTAAACCGAGTAACGAGAGAGAACCTTACTGGTCTTCGGGTTGTTCGCGCATATAATGCAGAAGAATATCAAGGTCGTAAATTTGAAAAAGCAAATACAGAATTAACTGGATCCAATTTATTTGCTAACCGTGTAATGGCTATGATGCTACCAAGTATTCAATTAGTAATGAGTGGTTTATCCTTAGCAATTTATTGGGTGGGAGCGATTCTAATTCAAGAAGCTAGTATGATGGATAAAATGACGTTATTTTCAGATATGATAGTTTTCTCCTCTTATGCAATGCAAGTGGTTATGGCATTTATGATGCTAATTATGATTTTTATAATGTTACCTCGTGCTTCCGTTTCTGCAAAACGTATTCTAGAAGTATTAGATACAAAACCAACTATTGTAGATGGACAGATTATGTCTTCAAAAACAAGATGCAAAGGTGAAGTGGAATTCAAAAATGTAAGTTTTAAGTATCCAGATGCCGAGGATTATGTAATACGTAATGTAAGTTTCACTGCAAAAAAGGGAGAAACGGTAGCATTTATCGGTTCCACTGGATGTGGTAAAAGTACGGTAGTGAATTTAATACCACGTTTTTATGATGTAACAGAAGGGGAAGTTTTAGTAGACGGAATTAATGTGAAAGAATATAGCCAATACGCACTTCGTAATAAAATCGGGTATGTATCCCAAAAAGCAACGTTATTTGGAGGAACTATCAAATCCAATGTTGCCTTTGGAGATAATGGGAAGGATGGATATCTTGCTACTGATATTATAGAGGCAGTTAGTACTGCCCAAGCAGCTGAATTTGTAGAAGCAAAAGAAGAAAGCTATGATAGCTTTGTAGCGCAAGGTGGTGCCAACTTATCTGGTGGACAAAAACAAAGAGTATCTATTGCCCGAGCGATTTGTAGACATCCAGAAATATTTATTTTTGATGATTCCTTCTCAGCGCTAGATTATAAGACAGACCGTAAATTACGTGATGCATTAAAACTTGAGTGCGCAGATGCTACCAAACTGGTCGTAGCACAACGTATTGGAACCGTTCGTGATGCAGACAAAATTGTAGTACTAGATGAAGGGGGAATAGTGGGAATTGGTACACATGAACAATTAATGAAAACATGTGAAGTTTATCAACAAATTGCGTACTCACAATTATCGAAGGAGGAGTTAGCATGAGCCATAAAGAAGAATATAAATTAGGGCAATCTAATCGTAGAAAACAAATGGGACCACCAGGACCAGGTATGGGCGGCGCTGGTGAGAAAGCCAAAGACTTTAAAACAACATGGGTAAAGTTACTTAAGTATTGTAAAAAATATTGGGCAGTTATGGTAATTGCGTTAAGTTGCGTAGTGATGGGTACTGTATTAACGTTAATTGGTCCTGACAAATTATCAGAACTTACTGATTTGATTACAAAGGGAATTGTTACTGGAATCGATTTAGATGGTGTTGCTAGAATTGGTTGGACATTGGTAATATTTTATGGACTTAGTTTTCTGCTGTCATTAATACAAGGTGTGGTGATGGCTACGATTACACAAAATGTATCGAAACAGTTACGTGGAGATATTTCTGCTAAGATTAATCGTTTGCCGATGTGGTTTTATAATAAGACAACAACAGGAGATGTACTTTCTCGTGTGACGAATGACGTAGATACCATTGGGCAATCTCTAAATCAAAGTGTGGGGACATTAGTTTCTGCTATTACTTTATTAGTTGGATCTTTGATTATGATGTTAAAGACAAATGTATTTATGACAATTACAGCGATTGTTGCAACTTGTATTGGATTTGTATTGATGATGCTTATCATGGGAAAATCACAAAAATACTTTGTACGTCAGCAACAGCATCTAGGTGAAATCAATGGACATATTGAAGAAATTTATGATGGGCATACCATTGTAAAAGCTTATAATGGTGAAGCCAAAGCACGAGAGAAATTTGTTTATTTAAATAATGAACTTCGAGAAAGTAATTTTATGTCTCAATGTTTATCAGGGTTAATGATGCCTCTGATGTCGTTTATTGGTAACTTCGGTTATGTCGCAGTTTGTGTAGTTGGTGCCGTTCTTGTAATGAATAACACGATTTCCTTTGGAGTAATCGTGGCTTTTATATTATATGTAAGATATTTTACACAACCATTAAGTCAGCTTGCACAAGCTGCCCAGTCTTTGCAATCGGCTGCAGCAGCAGGAGAACGTGTGTTTGAATTCCTTGAAGCGGAAGAAATGGAAGATGAGTTGGCAAAGACAAGAAAGCTTGAAAATGTGCAAGGTAAGGTTGATTTTGAACATGTAAATTTTGGCTATGAAGGTTCTGATAAAGCAATCATTAATGATTTCTCGGTTTCCACCAAGCCAGGTCAAAAAGTTGCAATTGTTGGCCCAACTGGAGCAGGGAAAACTACCATTGTAAATCTTTTAATGCGTTTCCATGAAATACAAAGTGGAACTATTAAGATTGATAATATTCCTGTTCATCAGTTACGACGTGAAGATGTTCATGAACAATTTTGCATGGTACTTCAAGATACGTGGATTTTTGAAGGAACGGTCCGTGAAAATCTAGTATATAGTACAGAAAATGTTTCTGAGCAAACGTTAGAAGAGGCATGTAAAGCAGTTGGCTTGCATCATTTTATACGTACGCTTCCACATGGATATGATACGATGTTAAATGATCAATTGAGTCTATCGGCAGGACAAAAACAGCAGCTTACAATAGCGAGAGCCATGATTGCAGACCGACCAATGTTAATTCTTGATGAAGCTACAAGTTCTGTAGATACTCGTACTGAGTTAATCATTCAAAATGCTATGGATGAGTTAATGAAAGGACGTACTTCATTTATTATTGCTCATAGGCTATCAACTATTAAAAATGCGGATTTGATTCTTGTTATGAAAGATGGTGATATCATAGAGAGCGGAAACCATAACGAATTAATGAAACAAGGCGGATTCTATGCAGACCTATATAATAGTCAATTCGATGCGGCGTAATAAAATAATAAATAATTATATGATGCACTCATTTAAGTTAATGAGTGCATTTTGCTGTTGTAATATGTATTTTCTTTGTAGTTTTATATTTTTTGGTATATACTGGAGGAGAATAATAGGATTATGTAGTGTTTTAAAGATGAAAATACTCTTTCCTATTAGCAATCAAGGTCAAGAAATAGAATTCCTTATGAGATATACTTATGTCATTGGGAGGTGAGAAAATGGATGAGACTGAAACTATTATGTCGGTACAACGCATGCAAGAATATATTGATGTAAATATTTTAAGAAAAATCACAATAAAAGAATTAGCTGTTGCAGCAGGATATTCACCATGGCATGCTGCAAGACTGTTCAAAGAAGTTACCGGTAAGGCACCATTTGAGTACATTCGTGCATTAAGACTTACTAAAGCGGCATTAATACAACGTGATAGTAATGAAAAAATAATAGATGTAGCGATGGATTTTGTGTTTGATTCTCACGAGGGATTTACGAGAGCTTTCTCAAAGCAATTTGGTATGACACCAAGCAAATATAGTCAATACACACCGCCAATAAAATTGTTTATGCCTCAGAAAGTTTTCGATACCTACCGAGCATTTCATAAAGGAGGAAAAATGATGAGTGAAGCAAATATTACTAAATCTATATTTGTTCAGGTGATTGAGCGTCCTTCACGAAAGGTTTTGCTAAAGAGAGGAAAAAATGCAATCGACTATTTTGAATACTGTGAGGAGGTAGGTTGTGATGTGTGGGCAGTTCTTTCAAGTGTAAAAGAAGCGATGTATGAGCCAATTGGAATGTGGCTTCCAAGGCATCTTAAGGGCACCAGAAGATGCACCAAGATTTCAGCTTGCACCAATGGGATACAGAGGGTATATTGAAGCACGTCCTGTTAAAGCAATAAGCTAAATATTTAATACAAAAGTTGTCTTATGCTTTGGCTTACTTGTCCGCCAAGGAAGGGATTGCGGCCATTCCGGTGATGAATTGGGAAAAGTATTCTTCCAAAACCGGAAGGCCAATCGGCAGACCAAAATACTATATTTAAGTATACGTCTTTGTTATTAGTTTCCATAGAGTATCTATCAGTACATCGATCTCTCTGTAGGTATTATAAAAAGCTAATGAAATTCTGGCTGTGCTTTCTACGCCAAATCTTCTTAAAATTGGTAAAGAACAATGATGGCCTGTACGGACTGCAATCCCTTCTTTATCCAACATCTGTCCGATGGATTCTGTGGCAATACCGTTTAGTGTAAAAGAGATGACTCCAGCTTTTTCTGAGGCTGTTCCTATGACAGACAGTCCGGGAATATTACGTAAGGCATCAGAAGTATACGACAAAAGACTATGCTCATATTTAGCAATATGATCCATTCCTATATGCTGCAGATAATCCACGGCAGCACCTAGTCCCACAGCGCCTGCTATATCGCCTGTACCCGCTTCAAATCTTTGGGGTGTCAGTTGATAAGTAGTTTTTTCGAATGTTACATTGTCAATCATATTTCCGCCGCCTTGATAGGGCGACATTTCATTTAACGTATCCTTTTTACCATATAATATGCCGATGCCTGTGGGTCCAAATAGCTTATGACCTGAAAAGACAAGAAAATCACAGTCTAAATCATTAACATCCACTTTAAAATGAGGTACTGCCTGAGCAGCGTCGACCAAAACTTTTGCTCCATATTGATGTGCCATAGCAACAATGTCCTTAATGGGCGTTATTGTGCCAAGAGAATTGGATACATAGGAAGCGGCCACAATTTTTACTTTGGGTGACAACAGCTTCTTATATGACTGCATATCTATCTGTCCGGTATCATCGACAGGTATAATACGTAGTACAGCGCCTGTTTCCGCGCAAAGCATTTGCCAGGGTACAATATTAGCATGATGTTCGAGACAGGAAACGAGAATCTCGTCATCCTTATTTAGGTTATGTCTCCCATAAGATGCTGCTACCAGATTAATACCTTCCGTAGCACCTCGTACAAAAATAATTTCTTCGTAAGAAGAAGCGTTTATAAAATGTTTAATTTTGTTTCTCGCCGCTTCATAAGCATCTGTAGCCGTAGCAGCAAGGGTGTGTGCGCCTCTGTGGATATTTGAATTTTCGTGTTCATAGAAATAGGAAAGGCGATCTATAACAGGCTTAGGTTTTTGGGTTGTTGCGGCATTATCAAGCCAAATCAAGGGTTTTCCATGAACCTTTGTTGAGAGGATCGGAAAATCGTTTCGCAGCGCGTCCACATCAAATGTAGATGCATGTATTGGTGATTCATGACCTTCAGACTTATAAACACTTAAGACATCAATAATTGCATTTTCATATTCACTCCATGAACAATACGTTTGCATAAGTTCAATACTCATAATAATTACCTATCTCCACATCTTCCAGTACGGCAATGGCGTCATCTGTTAAAACAGCAGCCGAACAATAAATCTTAAGTAGATAGGTCCCGATGCCTAAATTATCAATTCCCATGAATCTAACCGATAGTCCCCTGGATTCCTCTCCCGGGAGCCCTCCTTGATGAAGTCCTATGACACCCTGTTTTTGCTCGCCGGTACGGATAAGCAGTATATTGGTTTTACCTGATTTCATTTCAGGTTTTCTAAGCCCGTCAACCAGAAGTTTATCAGTTGGGAAAATTGGTATCCCTCTCCATGTTATAAAATGTGAGTTGTACAGATTAACAGTAACAGGAGGAACACCTCTGCGTGTGCATTCGCGGCTAAAAGCGGCAATAGCTGTTGGATGGGCCAGAAAAAAAGAAGGCTCTTTCCACACTTTTGCAATCAGCTCATCCATATCGTCAGGTGTTGGATAGCCCTTTAACGTTTGAATGCGTTGGGAAGGGGCAATATTATTAATTAAGCCATATTTCTTATGGTTAATCAGCGAACTCTCTTGTCTTTCTTTCATGCTTTCAATACCTAAACGCAACTGTTCCTTGATTTGATCATAGGGTTTACTATAAAGGTCCGAAACTCTTGTATCAATTTTGATAATGGTTGAAATTGAGTTTAATATATATTCTCTGGGATTTGGTTCATAATCTATAAAACTCTCGGGAATTTTATTATCATCTTCATCCTGGGAACAAAGTACATCCAAAAGCGTTTCACCTTGTCTTACCTTATTTAACCTGAATATACCAGTATCCAATGATTTCCATTCCAACAGCCTTGTCAACCATCTTGGACTTATTGCGTCATACTGAGGGGCAGTTTTCGCTACATCGGCAAGATTATAAGCAGTATCAGCAGATAGCGCATCATTTTTTGTGTTTATATATTCCATATAATACTCCCTTATAAAACATAACATTTTTAACATTTTTTCCAAATATTATTAATTTTATACAAAAGTTAAGATAGTACAAAATATAAAGGCTGGATAGCAGTCCTGTTACCCAATGATTGTGCTTGTCTGCTCTAGTACCTGCTTTAGGCCCTAAACCAAATTTTCCTGATTATCTACAGGATCATAAAATTTTTAAAAGAAAATAAAAGCCACAATTTACCTGACAGGAGTGTAAATGACATCAGGCAAATTGTGGTTGAAATTAAGGGAAAAGGGCTGTATTTTTTTGCACTAAGAAAATGTAATTATAAACAGATTATTTAATATCTATTTGGTAAGCATAGGATCGCCAAACCTTGTGAACCCAAATTCGGAAGTTGTGTGTTGCTGAAAACTTGCTTTCGGATTAGTTTGCCTTCTCGGCCAGTGATGAAAACGCTGATGGATCCCTCATTTCCGTTTAGTACATACAGATAATTGGTACAAACACCACTATCAATTGGTGCACCAGACCCATCTTTCGTGTTATAAACAATATTTGAAACGCTCACATGTCCATCATATTCAACTTCATACGTTGTTATTGTGTGGCTGCCAGCATTGGAAGTATAGGCAAAACGTCCGTCTTCAGATAGTGCAACCCAACAGGTAGCTGATTGAAAATTCAAAATGGATGAACTGATTACAGAAAGTGTTCCATTATGATTAACTTTATAAGAAGATAATGCATTTGTTCCAGCCTCCGTAACCAGTAAAATTTCATTTGTAAAGAAAACAGAGCCAAAAGGTCCAGCACCGCTAGAATTACTGACGATAGGGCCGGTGAGGGATCCGTCTGGTTGAACGGTAAATACACTGATTAGGTTAGTGCTCTGCTCGGAGACTGCTATTTTTTTACCGTTATAATTGATGACAATGCATGTTGGATTGGCATTTTTTGAACTCAATGATTTAGTAGAGCCAATGATTTCGAAAAGCTTGCCGTTTTCGTCCACCTGAAAACCAGTTATATTGGACGCAATGCTGCTCCCATTGCCTGCATTTGTCACATAGAGAAGATTACTTTGAGTTGTTAGGCTTTTTGGGAAGAAACCGCCGGATTGTTTCACGTCTGCAAGAATCAGGGTTCCCGAGTTGGTGATTTTGAAGCTAGTGATACTATTGCTACCTGCGTTCACGACGAAGAGGAAATGTCCGTCATCTGATAGTATGATTGATCCCTGTGATCCAAGGGGATCAACAGCTTGGGCACCAGTGCCTTTACCGCCTGTTTTGTAAGCCTTAACAAATGTAAGATTATCACCGGAATCATGACGAATAGCTACAACTTCATTACAATCAGCAGCATTCGACATAGAATAAACCATGTATCCATGCCTACAATCTATCATATCATACATTATTTTACCACTCCTTAAACGATTTGTTTTTAATAAGAATAAGTACGCATTTGGCGACGTCTTATTGGTATCAATATATTCAATTTATTTACTAAAATGCCAAAATATTTATTGACCTTCAAGTAGGGGTAGAGCAAGACCATCAGCTATGCCGGTGGTTTCTATTGAACCGCTACTGCCGGAATCGCATGAGTGGTGTGAGAGGAGGTAGCTGAAATAATCAACTACCTCCTACTATTTATAATGTGATAAAAAAAGTGCATCAGCGACATAGCCGAAATAACCATGTAACTTGATTTCGATTATCCTTATATCGGCCTCGGAAGCTCCACATCAAATGATTGGGTTGTAACGAAAGAACTTGCATAAAATTACATTTTATGCTAATATAAATTTGTAAATATTTACCATATTATGCATGCAGTATTTTTAAATGCTAAGGGCTTCGAGGGTGGTCTTGATTAGCATTTCCTAGTAGCATAGTAGTGTAACAACTCTGAGTTGAGATGTATATTGTTAATCAATCTGAAAGGAGGAACACATATGAAACGAAAAGTGAATTTATTACTAGCTCTTATATTGTGTTTTACGTTTGCATTTCCTGCAACTAATGCACTGAGCGCAACTACCAGATATGAATGTGAGAATATGACCCTTGGCGGTCAGTACGCCGGAAAAATTAGTTCGCCGTTCACTGGAGTCGCTTTATACGCTAATAATGATTACTGCCAAACCGGTAATATTACCTGGAACAATACCCAGAAGACTATTAGTATCAGGGGGAGTTCAAGTAATTCGAATACCGCTACAGTGGTTGTGAAGATGAACGGAAATGAAATGGGTAAGGTGAATTTCACCGGTACTACTCCTACGGTACAGTCCTTTACCTGCACCCCGCAATCCGGTTCCTACCCGGTCCAGCTTATTGTGACCAACGATAATGGGACTTGGGATGTCTACGTGGATTACTTGGAGATCAGCGATACCAGTAGTGGTGGAGGCGGCACCAGCGGTAATGTTTATCTTACCTTTGATGACGGACCACTTAATGGAAACTCACCAACCCTGATTAATAACCTAAAAAGTGCAGGATGCAGCCAGGCCACTTTATTCGTCTGGGGTAACAGGATCAGCAGCAACCAGACTGGCTGGAATGCCTACTTAAATTCCGGATTTAGCCTCCAGAATCATAGCTGGACGCACTCGCATATGACCAGCTGGAGCTATCAACAGGTCTATAACGACCTCCAACAATGTAACCAAGCTATCCAAAACGCCGGGAAACCAAAGCCTACGAAGATAAGGCTTCCTTATCTCGAGAGCAACTCAACGATACAGCAAGCTTGTTCAGCACTGGGCCTGTCGATCGTCAGTCCTAATGTTGACACTCAGGACTGGAACGGCGCCAGCACACAGTCAATCGTTAATGCTTGCAACAACTTGCAGGCCGGTGGTAACCCGTTGATGCATGATGGATATCAGACGACTAACTCGGCTATAGCCACCATCGTTTCGAATCTAAGGAACCGTGGTCTCGGTTTTGCACAATACTAAACTGTAATGGCATAAAAAGCCGCCTGTTTAAAGCGGGCGGCTTTTTATCTACAATTTTGGACATGTAATCGGATACCTATAAATAATCTAATATATTGATTAAGATAGGCTCCTTCTCACAATCCAAGGAGAAAAGATTTCTCAATTAAGGAGAAAAACATGAAAAAGATTTATCTATCTCTATTGCTTGTGCCATTGTTATTGCTTGCAGCATTCTTATTAGTTCCTAAAAAAACGTCCTCTGCACCATGGATACAAACCAATGGACCATACGGTGGTTATATTCATTGTTTCGCAATTGAGGGTAAGAATATATATGCCGGAACGGAAGGCGGTGGCATTTTTCTTTCCAGCGATGGTGGTACAAGCTGGAATGAGATCAATTCAGGATTGACAAATAAGAATGTCTATTCCCTAGCTGTAGGTGGTACTAATATCTTTGCCGGAACCGGCAGCGGTGTTTATATCTCCTCCAACAACGGAGAAAGCTGGAAGTTGATCGATTCAGAATTAACCAATACGATTGTCCTATCTCTTGTCATAAATGGCACAGATATCCTCGCCGGAACCAGCAGCGGTGTTTTTCTTTCTGCCGACAATGGCACAAGTTGGAGAAGTATTAATTCGGGTTTGACATCCGCTAATGTCAATTCTATAGTCATAAGCGGAGCAAATATCTTTGCCGGAACTCAGGATGGCGGTATTTTTCTTTCTACCGACAATGGTAGTAACTGGAGTCCGGTTAATTCAGGTTTAACAAACCCTCATATAAATTCGCTCGCTATAAGCGGCACTACAATCTTTACCGGATCATATGGTGGCGGTGTTTATCTTTCTGACAATAACGGAAAGAGCTGGAAGGCTGTTAATGAGGGCTTAACAAACAAGTACGTCAATTCTATTGCCGTAAGTGGAACGGATATCTTTTCCGGAACTGAAGACGGTGTATTTCTTTCTTCTGACAACGGAAATAGCTGGAGTGGTGTTAGTTCCGATATGACAAATAATTATATTTTTACTCTTGCCGTAAGTAATACTAATATCTTCGCTGGAACTAATGGCGGGGGTGTTTATCTTTCTACAGACAGCGGCACTCATTGGGATGCTATTAATTCCGGTATGGCAAATACTCATGTTGGAGCTTTTGCAATGAATGGTACCTCTATTTTTGCCGGAACGAATGGGGCAGGAGTATTTCACTCTGAGAACAACGGTGAAAGCTGGAAGGAGATCAACTCCGGTTTGACGAACCCTTATGTCTTTTCGATAGCTGTAAGCGGCTCTAATATCTTTGCTGGAACCAATGGCAGGGGTGTTTTTCTCTCCAGCGACAATGGTTATAGCTGGAGGGAGGTTAATTCCGGCTTGACAAACCAATACATATATTCTCTTGTCGTCAGTGGCTCTAATATCTTTGCCGGAACCTTGGGTGGAGGTGTTTTTCTCTCTACTAATAATGGTATAAGCTGGTACCCGGTTAATTCGGGTTTGAACAACAATTATGTCGGTTCTCTTGTCGTGAGCGGCTCTAATATTTTTGCCGGAACTTTTGGTGGTGGAGTATTTCTTTCCACCGACAACGGTGCAAGCTGGAGTGCAGTCAATTCAGGGTTATCAAATACTCAGATATTTTCTCTTGCTATGGACGGAACCAATATTTATGCAGCAACTCCTGGCGATGGTGTTTTTATATCCACCGACAACGGTACAAGTTGGCGACCGGTTAATTCAGGTCTGACAAGCACACAAATCGATTCTCTAGTCGTCAGGGGCACAACAATCTTCGCCGGAACCTATGGCGGCGGAGTTTTTCATTCCACCAATAATGGCACTAGCTGGAGTGAGGCTGATTCAGGATTATTAAATATTGATGTTTATTCTTTTTGTATAAGCGATACGAATGTCTTTGCCGGAACGAATGGCTGGGGTGTCTGGAAACGGCCATCAAATTGAGTCTCCAGAGGAAGAAAGAGATAAAAGCCTTTCTTCCTTTTGGGTTAGTAAAATATATGCTCAACTAGGAAAAACTAATTGGAATATCAGAAAATAAACCGAAATAATCCTGTAAAAACAATTAAAAATGAACAAAACGGCCATTAATTTGACTATTTTGCACGTCTATGCTAAGCTAGATGAAACAAATCCGAATATCTTTATGGTAGTGGGGGAACCAATTTCAGGGGTGAATCTTAGTATTTTAAGAGGGGCAGCTTGGGAGCCCTAATCCGTCAGCTAATCCCATAGGAGAATACCAAGCGAATGACGAAGCTCAGTATGAGTTAGTTTATCCGCTTTTTTGATGTGCAAAAATATACTAATAGGGAGGCTCATAGTAGGAGAGTGTCAATATTTGCAAAAAGCGTTAAACTTGTCTAAGGTTTAATATTATTATTTGGAGGAAAAAATTGAATTTACTATTGAAAATCAGTATTGTGATGCTTGTTGGAATTATAGGCGGGAAGGCAGCCAAAGTTTTTAAACTTCCCAATGTATCCGGATATTTGGTAGCAGGATTATTTTTAGGACCCTCATTTTTAAAATTTATTGGTTCAAGTGATATGGAATCATTTTCTGTAATAAATGAATTAGCCTTAGCGATAATTGCATTTAGTATAGGAAATGAATTTGTTATTAAAGATATGCTAAAATTAGGGAAGTCCATCGTAATTATTACCCTAGCAGAGGTTGTCGGAGCAGTTGTTATTGTTTTTTCGGTTATGTATTTTTTACTAAATCAACCTTTTGCATTTAGCATTGTAATAGCATCTATGTCAGCTGCTACGGCACCGGCTGCAACTTTATTAGTAATAAGGCAGTATAACGCTCATGGACCATTAACAAGAACAATATTACCGGTAGTTGCTTTAGATGACGTTTTTGGAATAATAGCGTTTGGAATTGCCATGTCTTTGGCTAAGTTAGCGACTGGACAACAGGATTTTTCCATAGGGCAAATGCTTAGCGGATTGGTTATTGAGATAGGCGGTTCCATTTTACTGGGCTTGGTTCTGGGATTGTTGCTTACTATTATATCAAAGAAATCCAGTGGTCGTGACGAACTTCAGGCTGTCGCTTTAATGGCGATTGGCATCGCAACAGGAATTTCGATTAGTTTAGGATTATCACCTTTATTAACATGTATCATGATGGGTACTACAGTAGTAAATGCTTTTAAAAAGTCAAAAAGAGTTTTTGATTCGATCAATGACTTTGCATCTCCGGTCTATATCTTATTCTTTACATTAGCGGGTGCCAGCTTGGATCTAAGTATCTTAGTCAGCGTTGGAATTGTGGGGGTCGCTTATGTGATTGCAAGAGCCGGGGGAAAAATGCTGGGTGCATGGAGCGGTGCGAAAGCGGTAAAAGCCGATCCAAAAGTTACGAAATACCTTGGCTTAGGGTTACTCCCTCAAGGTGGTATATCGATTGGTCTTCTTGTTCTGGTTCGCCAGCAATTACCGGAATTCGCCGTGGCTATTGGTACTATTATCATGTTTAGCGTTCTAATTTATGAAGTAACAGGTCCTATATTTGCTAAGATTGCGATACAAAAAGCCGGTGAAATTGAAGGACTAAATAAGAAGAATGAAAAATTTAGCAATAAGAAAAATAATGTTTCTCAAGTTGCGCAGTTTAATGATTAATCAAATTAATTAAAATATAAAACTGAGGTGGAATTATGCATGTTTTGTTCATTGTATTAAATGATGTTGATAGTATAGATGATATTTTATCTGGTTTTGTAAGGGAAGGGATTAGTGGCGCAACCATATTGGACAGCCAGGGAATGGGAAGTGCTATTGTGAATAATGATAACCGGAATGTTCCTCTATTTAGCACATTACGCATGCTTCTAAGCGACTCACATCCCTATAGTAAAACGATTTTTACCGTCCTTGAAAATGAGAAGATGGTTGATAAGGCGGTAGCAGTAGTTCAGGAAGTTGCGGATGGCATTTCAAGTACTGGGGTAGGATTTATGTTTACCGTTCCCATCGGTAAAGTTTATCAGATGAAATGTGAAGACTAATCGAATGATATAGCAAAAGACCCTAGTTCGTAATCCGAACATAGGTAAATACACCGCACCGATGGGCAGAAAATAAAGGCTATTCTAGTATAAATAAACCTGTGGTAGCGTTTAAAATCATATTGAAAACCTATTGAAAAGCTTGCCTGATCTGCTATAATGGAATATGGTTAGTTGATGCTAACTTGAATCGAAACACAAGGAGTGGATGAGAATTATGATAAAAGTAACAAGCGTGAGTGAAGAAAAAATAAGAGAAATCGGGGAAAAAATAGGTCAGGCTTTCTGGGCTGAGAACTGCGGGGTGGCAACGCTTTTTTCAGAGAAGGAATGTATCTCATTCTTTCGTATCATTACGCAAGTTTGTTACCGTGCAGGTTGCCTTTATACAACCTCTGATAATATGGAAGGTTTTGTGGTGTATTACAGGAAGAAGGAGAAGCCGGCCCTTCGCTATCAGATGCAGATGCTGCGTTTGTTTCTGAAAGAAATACCAATGTCAACATGGCTTCATTTTCTGAAAAACCAAAGAGGATGGAAGGGCTTTGAAGCGAGGTGTAAAAAGGAGCCGGACTATGTGTGCGTATTCATGCTAGTGGTGTTAAAGGAGTTCCAGGGAAAGGGATTTATGCGGCAGATGCTTCATGACCCCTTTGCAGTAGCTAAGGAAAAGCATATTCCCTGCGTGCTGGACACGGATACCCTGTTAAAAACGCAAAAGTATCAGCACTGCGGCATGAAGATTGTAGTAAGAAACGATATTCCGATACGTTTACCATGTATGCGATGGAATATAGGTAATACTATGATATATAAGTGTTAATAAGAAGGTGTTTGAAATCTACTTATAAGTAAATAATGAAATAGTTAAACTGATTGATAGAAGATTAAGGGCGATTATTGGGATTATAAACAAGAATACATAGTGAAATCAACCTTCATCTTGATATATTATGTAACAGGTTGCTTAAAATTTTAATAGTATTAAGGAGCTTGTAATGGAACATAAATTCTATATAAATTCAAGACATGGTTATGCCGTTATGTTAGAGCAATATAAAGCCATGCATGAGCAAATTGGGAATGCTCGTTTCTTGCCTAACCACGATATGAAGAAGGATATCGTTTATGATATAAAACCGGAGTTTGGCAAGGGAACCATACAAATATATAACTTGCTTGGCAATGTTATGTTACTTATCTATGATTTTGTATTTTATGAAGATATCGTAACAGTATTTGACTTAACCGATAATTATTTTGAAATTGAATACTGTATAGATGGACGCATGTATATAGAAGCAGAAAGCATTTGGAGTAAAAAAATAGTTCGGTTTGGATGTTTATTATAAAATCAAAGAATTGTGGAGGTAATGAAATGAGTGAAACAACAAAATGCTACCGTTTCGTGAAAGATGACATGACTTCTGAAAATGGGAGCTTCTCTTGGGAAATCGGGGAATGGAATCAAGTAAGTGGAGAACTCGTCTGCTGTAGTAATGGCTTACATGCCGCTCAAAGAGATTCCTGTGATAGTTCTTCAAAGGTTTGCTGTGTGGTGTGCTACGGATTGCCTAAAATATTACGAGAACAACTATCCAGACGATAAAAAGTTGCACGAATGTATCCAATTAGCAGAAAAATATCACGATCAAGCTAAGGCGGATGAGTTAGTCAAAATGCGCGAGTCGGTTTCTGTCATTACGGTTGGCGGCGCTGCGGGACGCGCTGCTGCATCCGCCATTGCCGCTCTGTTTTCCATTCTTGACCCTAATTCTGCTTCATGGGCAAATGCCGCCGCTCACCTTACTGCTGTTGCTACCGATACAGCAATGACACTCGTTGATGCACAATCCAAAGCTCATAATGTCGCAACGGCGGTGAATGCCGCTAATATTGCCGATAATGCAGCAATAGCGGCTCATAGGGCTGCCGCCGCTGGTGCCATTGCTCACGATGCTGATGTAACCGCTTCTCGAAATACCACACCTGCCCGATACTGCTGCTGATGTTTACTATTCTTCTTTTGCCGCTTTTTCCGCACTTGACACTGATGTGTATTACACCAAGCAAAATGAGAAGCTAATAGAATTGATAGAGCAGACAGTATGGAATTGTTAGTTAAAATAATCATCCGGCGGTAACATCAGCTGGGTGCCCGCCGGCATGTATTCGCTCATTTTCTGCAAATCGGGCATTTCCTTAATGCATGGCTAGCAGCATTTGCATGATCTCGTCAAAATGAAGAAGATATCAATTCTTTATAAGTACAGGCGATAGTAATAAATTATATTTAACATAGAGGATATTAGTTCTACAACATAGACTTTCTTCTGTTTATATAATAAAACTCTGGTCCATAAGAATAAAACTTATAGACCAGAGTTGAAATATTATATCAGCTTATTATCATAACTCTTTTTACGAAACTTGTGTGATAACAAGATGTGCTGAAACAGGTCTTGTTCCACCGGCAAGGGGAGTGATAGTTAGTGCTGTTGAATTACCTGCCGGATTTCGTACGGTGAGTATTGAATTTATGACTGTTGTGGTTACAAGTGCCATACCTACAATCTGAGAAGTGCCTGTTGCTCGTCCGGCCACCGTATACGCTAAATCTGAGCCACCAAGCGTCAAAATCAATTGGCCTGCTTCGTCTACACTGACTTGAAACAATACTTGATACGTGCCAATTGCAGCCAAGTTAAATGAGCTGGGACCAGTACGGGTAATGGCTAAACCACTCGTAGGTCCATCTTGAGGAAAGCTTACATCTGTGCCAGGCGCAACTGTTGCTGAATTATCTGGAGGCATCAATGCAAAAAAGTCTGAAAAGTTTAATACTCCAGTAGCTCCAGTAGCACCTGCAGGACCAGTAGCACCAGTAGCTCCCGTGTCACCTGTTAATCCAGTGGCTCCTGTTGCACCAGTAGTACCCGTCGCTCCAGTATCACCTGCAGGACCAGTAGCACCAGTAGCTCCCGTGTCACCTGTTAATCCAGTGGCTCCTGTTGCACCAGTAGTACCTGTCGCTCCAGTATCACCTGTTGGACCGGTAGCACCAGTAGCTCCCGTATCACCTGTTGGACCGGTAGCACCTGTTGCACCTGTGTCGCCTGTTAATCCAGTGGCACCTATTGCACCAGTAGTACCCGTGGCTCCCGTATCACCTGTTGGACCGGTAGCTCCAGTAGCTCCCGTATCACCTGTTGGGCCGGTAGCACCTGTAACTCCTGTGTCACCTGTTAATCCGGTAGCACCTGTTGCACCAGTAGTACCCGTCGCTCCAGTATCACCCGTTGGACCGGTAGCACCTGTTGCACCTGTTAATCCAGTAGTACCTGTCGCTCCAGTATCACCTGTTGGACCGGTTGCTCCAGTAGCTCCCGTGTCACCTGTTAATCCAGTGGCACCTGTTGCACCAGTAGTACCCGTCGCACCAGTATCACCTGTTGGGCCAGTAACACCTGTAGCACCTGTGTCACCTGTTAATCCAGTGGCACCTGTTGCACCAGTAGCACCAGTAGCACCAGTAGCTCCAGTATCACCTGTTGGACCGGTAGCACCAGTAGCTCCCGTATCACCTGTTGGACCGGTAGCACCTGTTGGACCGGTAGCACCTGTTGCACCTGTGTCGCCTGTTAATCCAGTAGCACCAGTAGCTCCCGTGTCACCTGTTAATCCAGTGGCACCTGTTGCACCAGTAGTACCCGTGGCTCCAGTATCACCCGTTGGACCGGTTGCTCCAGTAGCTCCCGTATCACCTGTTGGGCCGGTAGCACCTGTAACTCCTGTGTCACCTGTTGCTCCTGTTGCACCAGTAGTACCCGTCGCACCAGTATCACCCGTTGGACCGGTAGCACCTGTTGCACCTGTGTCGCCTGTTAATCCAGTAGTACCAGTAGCTCCAGTATCACCTGTTGGACCGGTTGCTCCAGTAGCTCCCGTGTCACCTGTTAATCCAGTGGCTCCTGTTGCACCAGTAGTACCCGTCGCACCAGTATCACCTGTATCACCTGTTGGGCCAGTAACACCTGTAGCTCCTGTGTCACCTGTTAATCCAGTGGCACCTGTTGCACCAGTAGCTCCAGTATCACCTGTTGGACCGGTAGTACCAGTGGCTCCAGTATCACCCGTTGGACCGGTTGCTCCAGTAGCTCCCGTATCACCTGTTGGGCCGGTAGCACCTGTAACTCCTGTGTCACCTGTTAATCCGGTTGCTCCTGTTGCACCAGTAGTACCCGTCGCTCCAGTATCACCCGTTGGACCGGTAGCACCTGTTGCACCTGTGTCGCCTGTTAATCCAGTAGTACCAGTAGCTCCAGTATCACCTGTTGGACCGGTTGCTCCAGTAGCTCCCGTGTCACCTGTTAATCCAGTGGCTCCTGTTGCACCAGTATCACCTGTATCACCTGTTGGGCCGGTAGCACCTGTAACTCCTGTGTCACCTGTTAATCCGGTTGCTCCTGTTGCACCAGTAGTACCCGTCGCTCCAGTATCACCTGTTGGACCGGTTGCTCCAGTAGCTCCCGTATCACCTGTTGGACCGGTTGCTCCAGTAGCTCCCGTATCACCTGTTGGGCCGGTAGCACCTGTAGCACCTGTGTCACCTGTTAATCCGGTGGTTCCTGTTGCACCAGTAGTACCCGTCGCTCCCGTATCACCTGTTGGACCGGTTGCTCCAGTAGCTCCAGTATCACCTGTTGGACCGGTAGCACCTGTAGCACCTGTGTCGCCAGTTAATCCAGTAGCACCTGTAGCACCTGTGTCACCTGTTAATCCGGTTGCTCCAGTAGCTCCAGTATCACCTGTAGCACCTGTGTCACCTGTTAATCCGGTTGCTCCTGTTGCACCAGTAGTACCCGTCGCACCAGTATCACCTGCTGGACCGGTTGCACCAGTAGCTCCCGTGTCACCTGTTAATCCAGTAGCACCTGTTGCACCAGTAGTTCCCGTTGCTCCCGTATCACCTGTTGGACCTGTAGTACCGGTTGCCCCTGTATCGCCTGTTGGGCCGGTAGCACCAGTAGCTCCTATGTCGCCTGTTAATCCAGTAGCACCTGTTGCTCCCGTGTCACCTGTTAATCCAGTAGCACCAGTAGCTCCTGTGTCACCTGTTAATCCGGTGGTTCCTGTTGCACCAGTAGTACCAGTCGCTCCCGTATCACCTGTTGGGCCGGTAGCACCAGTAGCACCTGTGTCGCCTGTTAATCCGGTTGCTCCTGTTGCACCAGTAGTACCCGTCGCTCCCGTATCACCTGTTGAACCGGTAGCACCTGTTGCACCTGTGTCGCCTGTTAATCCAGTGGCACCTGCTGCACCAGTAGCTCCTGTGTCACCTGTTAATCCGGTAGTACCTGTTGCACCAGTAGTTCCCATTGCTCCCGTATCACCTGTTGGACCGGTAGCACCGGTTGTCCCTGTGTCGCCTGTTGGGCCGGTAGCACCTGTTGGACCAGTAGCTCCTGTGTCGCCTGTTAATCCAGTTGCCCCTGTTGGTCCTTTTGGTCCTTTTGGTCCTGTTAGACAACAACACTGTTTACAATGACAATTTCGGTCATAATCGCAGTCATCACAATCACAATCACAATTGCGCTCGCAATAATTATTGCGGTCGCACTCTCGGTTGTGTTCGCAATTATTATATCGGTCACACTCTCGGTCGTACTCGCAATCGTACTCGCAATCGTTATCGCAGCCGTCACAATCGTAATCGTGCTTGTAATCATAATTGCGGTCGTGTTTACAATCAAAATCGTGTTCGCAATCATTATCTCGGTCGTGTTCACAATCGCACTCGCAATCGTTATTACGGTCACAAACAAAGTCGCGTTTATATCTTTTGTTATAATTTTCAAAAAATGACATTATATTCACCTCGCTCGTATAATTTTTTAGACAATATTGTCTAATTTATTATATGAAGAGGGGAAGAAATGAGTTAATAAGATTTGTCTTGTTTCAATGATGCAAAATAATTTCTGTTGTATAAAACTGCATTTGAATTTGGCTTATACTTAGCAGCAGCTTCATTAAACAAAACCGCTTTTTCAATTTCACCCAATTTATCGTAACATACAGACAATTCAAGATTCGGTATAAAGCCCCAATAATCATTGAGTAAAAAGCCTAATGTGTTTGGTTTTTCCAAGTGAGTAGCTAATAAAAACCACTTTGAAGCCTTTTGGTAGTCATTTTTATTTATATAGAAATATCCAAATTCACAACATATTTCTGCTCTGGGTGCATCATAGTTAAAGCTTCTTATTAGTGACTTAAGGACTTTATCTTCTTGATTAAGCATTTTGTAGCATAATGCCAAGCTGTAGCAGGAAGCTATATTATCTTCTACCCACCCCAACTTACCTTCAAGAAATTGCTCAAAATAATAAATAGCTTCTATATATCTTTTGTGGTCTTTTAACTCACGTGCAAAATAATATAGACTTCTCGGACTAAGTTTTTTGCCCTCTTGTACTTGATTTTCGTAAATTTTCAAATTTCGGTCGGTGTAAGTGGCTTCTTTTTTATGTGTTATGAAAATATCATTGGCATAATATATGTTACCTCTAAGTTCAACGTATTCGTGTATGGGATCATTCCATACGTAATTTTTTTCTCTTTTAAACAACCGTCCTCTTGTTGAAGTTAAAATTGGGTTGTTGTCTTTATCAAAATGAGTATTATATTTAAACGTAACAATATCAATATTTGTATCTAATTCACTTTTTAGTTTTAATATTTTTTGTTTGTCTTCTTCGGTTATGATATCATCGGCATCTAACCACATCTGATACTCTTTGGTTGCTTTTGAAAAAGAGTAATTTCTCGCTAAAGAAAAATCATTTGCCCATTCAAAGTCATATACTTTATCGGTATATTGATAGGCAATCTCTTTTGTTTTGTCTGTCGATCCTGTATCTACCATAATAATTTCATCTACCACATCTTTTGCACTTTCAAGACATCTTGATAAAACATCTTCTTCATTTTTAACAATCATACATAAACTAATAGTAATCATTTTAATCTCCAAATCAGTGTAGTGAGTTGACACTTTAAACTTTTATTTTCAATTATTATATTTTATGTACATACTTATAGAATTGTGAATAAATACACATACCTGTTTTGATTTAACCCAAGTCACTAATAATTTGTTTCAGTTATTTTACTTTTGCGTATTAAAGCTTATGAAAGATGCCCTCAGCATAAACTCTATTGACAAATAAATACTTCGGGTGTAGAATTAATTTAATTCGAAGGAGGAAATATATTGCAGTTAAATCAAAATAGTATAGAAGATATTTTATTTGAGTACGTGGAACAGTTTCGCCTTATTATTTCTCCGGAGACTTGGGGAAATGTCTTGATGGAGTGCTCAAAAAATGAAATGCTGGTGTTACTTTTTCTCTACCGAAAGGGAGAAAGCAATATGTCACAAGTTGCCGAGTATCTCAATACACCTCTAAACACAGCCACAGGTATTATTACCCGAATGGAGAATAAGAAGATGGTTTCGAGGAACCGTAATTCGGATGATAAACGGGTGGTAACCATTATATTAACTGACATCGGGAAGCAACAAATTGACGGAATTATCAAGAATTTTGCACGGTATGGTCAGCGGTTGATGGATGATTTGACACAAGACGAATTGAAGATCCTTATGTGTGTTATGGATAAAGTACTTAATATGCTACGTGATGTGCAACACCAGGATAACCAAGAGATGACTAAAAAGATAAGAAAGATACCAATTGAATAAAAAATCAAAGATTAGAGAGTGCGAACCAAAGGTTCGCTTTTCTAAAAAAATATACTTCGGACGTGGAAATATTCGAAGATTGAAGTTTAATATAAGAATTATTAGAATTGGATATTTAGAAAAGAAATGAAAAAGGAAAAACTAAATGAAGTTTATGAGAACATAAAAATGGAGGTATTTTTTTATGACCAGAATGCTTATATTCACCGGTAAAGGCGGTGTCGGAAAAACAAGTGTCGCCGCTGCACATGCCAGAAATTCATCCAATGAAGGTAAAAAGACCCTAATTGTAAGTACTGACATGGCTCATAATCTTAATGACATATTTAACCTACGTATCGGAAAAAGCATTCAGGAAGTATCCGACAATCTATATGCTCTTGAGATTGATCCGAATTATATTATGCAGGAAGATTTTGCAGATATGAAACAGGCGTTTACAAAAAAAATTGAATCATTCGGAATTCCGATGGGTAATATTGGACAGTTATCAATGTTTCCCGGAATGGATGAACTCTTTTCACTCTTGAAGCTTATGGAAATCCATGCAAGTGGAGAATATGATCGAATCATCGTTGATTGTGCTCCGACAGGGGAAACTCTTGCACTACTTAAATTTCCGGAGCTGCTTGCTTGGTATATGGAAAAGTTCTTTCCGATAGGTAAAGTTGCCATGAGGATTTTAGCACCGATATCAAAGACTTTTTTCAAGATCCAATTACCAGATAATAATGCCATGACTGATATTGAGAAATTATATCTGAAGCTGATAGAGTTACAGGATTTTTTAAAAGACCGTCAAACAACATCAATTCGGATCGTTACTATGCCAGAAAAAATGGTGGTTGAAGAGACAAAGCGAAACTTTATGTATATGCACCTATATGATTATCACGTAGATGGTATTTATATTAACCGCATTTTACCTAAATATATGGATAATCCGTTCTTCAATGAATGGATAGCCATTCAAAATCAATATATTGAAGAACTAGAGGCGGTTTTTGAAGGTATTCCTATTTATAAAATCCCTTGGTTTGACACGGATTTGAATGGTTTATCCGGTGTAGATCGTATTGAACAAAATGCCCTGAAAGGTAGGGATGTTTTTGGTGTACATGAGGAGTTGTTTAGTCAATGCTTCGAAAAAGTCGAAACCGGTTACAATCTACTATTAAAGCTTCCGTTTATTGAAAAGGGAGAACTGAGTCTACACGAATCTGGAACAGATATTATCCTTAAGATTGGAAACTTCAAAAGGTGTATACCGAAACCTAATTCCTTAAGAAATTATGTTGTATCAGGTGCGAGGTTATCTGAGGGCATATTAACGGTTAATTTTATGGAAGGAGAGATAAGGCAATGAATCGAACCGATATAATGGTATTTTCGCAAAAGATGATGGAAGCAAAAAAGATGGAGGTAGAGGCACTAATGTATCTGTTACCGGAGCAGACTCAAGACCATATGAAAGTAATTGGAAAAGAACTGGAGTCCATGATCAAAGAGTGCTTTGTGGTACCTGAAGGAACTCAGCAGAAAAAATCGAAAAAAGCTTCTACATCAGGAACTAGAAAGGTGGATATCGATTGATGAGAATAATATTATATACCGGAAAAGGTGGAGTAGGAAAGACTAGTATCAGTGCAGCCACTGCTGTTAAGCTTGCCCAAGAAGGTAAAAAAGTCTTGATAATGAGCACTGACCAAGCTCACAGCCTGGGAGATTCATTAGGTTTTTCGTTAAATGGGATACCTCAAACAATTGCTCCCAATTTGGACGCCCTTGAAATTGATGTTGTTGAAGAAAATGAGAAAGCATGGGGGAACTTTAAGGGATTTTTCAAGGAGTTACTTACATCTCGAGCTGAAGGTGGCATTGAAACGGAGGAGCTTCTTGTCTTTCCTGGATTAGAAGAATTGTTCGCACTGTTCAAAATATTAGAAATATATGAGAATGAACAATATGATGTGCTAATAGTTGATTGTGCACCCACAGGAGAAACGCTAGCCCTTCTTAAATTCCCGGAATTGTTTGGGGATGTGATCAGCAAGGCTTTACCTATGAAAAGAAAGACTGCTAAAATTGCACGACCATTAGTGAAAACATTGACTAAGATACCAATGCCAAAGGATGAAGTCTTTGATGATTTTGAGCGGTTAATGGATAAGTTAGGGCGACTACAGGTGCTGATGCTTAATAAAGATATCGTATCTTTACGGATTGTTACTACGCCTGAGAAAATCGTCATCAGTGAAACGAAAAGAAATTACACCTGCTTGCACCTGTATAACTATAATGTGGATGCAATCATTATAAATAAGGTGTACCCTAAAGAAGCTTTAGAAGGCTATTTTAATAAATGGGTAAAATTACAGAAGGATGGTCTAAATGAGATTAGAGAAAGCTTCAGAGAAATTCCAGTGTTTGAACTTCAATTACAAAAGCAGGAATTAAAAACAATCCCGATACTTGAAAATCTGAGTAGTTTATACGGAACATACAATCCCATTGATGTATTGGCAAAGGAGGAAATATATACGATAAATAAAGATGGAGATATCTATATAATGGCGATCAGCCTTCCTTTTGTTGATAAATCAGAGATGGATTTAGTGCAACAAAACGGAGAAATTCAAATTTCATTTAAGAACGAAAAACGCTGCCTAACACCCCCGGATTATCTGAAAGACAAAGAGATATCAAGTGCTAAAATGGAACAGGGTAAGTTAATCATATATTTTGAGTAAAATTAGCAGAATCCTCACTGCTTGAATTATATATAAAGAATCCAATGGTTTGTAAGGAAATTGAAAAAGTATTTGAGTCATATACTGGCAGTAAACTGTCTGATGTATTTATTATTGATAGCATACCCAAAACTGTAAGTGGTAAGAAGCAAAGATTCCAAGTTCAATTTGCTAAAGAAATAATAAGAGTAAATGAACCGGAAACCGTAAAACATGAAAAACCATCTTCTCTCTTGGAGATTCAAATTGCAAAAGTTTGGGAAAGTGTTCTAAATGTACCTGTTTATGATATATACACTTCATTTTTTAAGATGGGGGGAGACTCTCTTGCAGTATTTGAATGTGTTATACAACTAAATAAATTAAATTTGTACATTTCTTCAGAATATTTCTTTTCACACCCAACAATAGCTGAGTTGGCTAGGAAAGCGGAATTAGAAGAAGGCGCTATTATCGCAGAACAAGAAGTGGCTGCTGGCTTTGCAGACCCTTTGCCATTCCATTGTAGTATATTACATAAAAAGCATATCAATCAATGGAATTTCAGCTGTTTATTAGATTTGGACCCAATGCCAACCAACGATACTCTAAAAAATATTTTGAAGTATCTTATTATGCAGCATGATGGCTTGCGCTATAGGTTTAAAATTGAAGGTTCAAACATAACAGAATATATCGCTGAAGTTGAAGAGAGTGCTTGTATCGAACTAATCAGATATAAAGAGGAAGATAACTTAGAGCCTGTTTTTGCAAAGTATCAGGAAACTCTGGATATTACGCAGTGTCCTCTTAAATTGGTTGCCTTTTATAAAGAAGATGAGGATTACGGAAAATTACTTGTTATGTGGCATCATGTATTAGGCGATGCTTATTCCATAGGTAAATTCATGGAGGATTTCATTGATATTTATAGAACAGTAGTTGTGAATAAGAATGAATATATATTGAAAAGAAAGACTACATCCCTGAAGCAATGGAGTGCTATAGTAAATAAATTCGCCTTTGATAAGGAATGCATAGCAGATATTGATTATTGGAAACAGACTTGCAATTCAGATAATATAATCCCAACTGAGTATAACTGGAGTCTGAGAGATAATATAATGGATTACGAAAAAATACACGAATTCTTATTATGCCGAGTTGATGATTTAAAAGATGCGGGAGAGCTACAATATAAACTTCTAGCAGCATGGTCAGAGACTATAAGAAAATGGACACAGCAAGATGAAATAAATTTATCGTATACTTTAAATGGGCGTCACGGTATAATTATATGCAAAGATTCACTATTGTTCTAAAATACATAGTCAGAAAACAATACAGCATCTTGCTAACGAACTTAAAAACCAAGTTCAGAAATTTTGTGAATATAAGACTGATGAGTCATCTAAATCAGAGTAGAGCTATTCTAAGTGATGTTCACAGCCTTTGAGAAGCTTTAGAGGATATGGTTTTGAAAGGGGGTTCGACTCCTCTCACCTTCACCAAATCAAAACGTCAATATCGATACAATTCTGACGAGCCGGAAAGTCCAGTGATACTGGGCTTTTTCGGTTTTTAGGGATTATTTTTATCAATGAAGTGCTGTTTTCAGATTTAGAGACAATAAATGTTCCAACTTTAATTATTCACGGTATTCATGATAAGGTGGTTCCATTTCAACTTGGTCAGATACAAAACGAAAGCATTAAAAATTCAAAGCTCATACCGTTCTATTACAGTGGTCATGCAACTTTCTACGATCAAAAGGATGAATTTAATGAAGTGTTAGTAACGTTTGTTGTATTCTTAAGCCATAATGAATTAATGGAACAAGGTTGATTCTATGCAAAACCGGAAGGTCAATCGGCAGACCATAATACTATATTTAAGTATACGTCTTTGTTACTTGTTTCCATAGAGTATCTATCAGTACATCAATCTCTCTGTAGGTATTATAAAATGCTAATGAAATCCTAGCTGTACTCTCTATGCCAAATCTTCTTAAAATCGGTAAAGAGCAATGATGGCCTGTACGGATAGCAATCCCTTCTTTATTAAGCACCTGCCCGATGGATTCTGTGGCAATACCGTTTAACGTAAAGGAAATGACTCCAGCTTTTTCTGAGGCAGTTCCTATGATAGACAGACCAGGAACATTACGTAATGCTTCGGAAGTATACGTAAAAAGCCTATGCTCATATTCCGCAATATTATCCATTCCTATATCCTGCAGATAATCCACTGCAGCACCTAGTCCCACAGCGCCTGCTATATCGCTTTAGTAACAATTTCCTTAATAGGCGTTATTGTACCAAGAGAATTGGATACATATGCGGTAGCCACAATTTTTACTTTGGGAGACAACAGCTTTTTATATGACTCCATATCTATTGCGTCATACTGAGGGGCAGTTTTTGCTACATCGGCAAGATTATAGGTAAGGTAGTACTAATAATAACGGCTAGCGGCTTTAGACATCGGACTTGGATGAGACCCAATACTTTGTAGAAATGAGCTTGGCAGTAAATAAAGATCACAATTTGCCTGACAGGTGTGCGAAAATGATATCAGGCAAATTGTGATTGAGTTAAGGGAAAATGGCTGTATTCTTTGGTACTAAGAAATGTAATTATAAACAGACGATTATTTGGTAAGGCATAGGATCGCCAAACCTTGTGAACCCAAATTCGGCAGTTCTGTATCTCTGATAACCTGTGTTCGGATTAGTTTGCCATCACGGTCATTATGGAAAACGCTGATGAAACCCTCATTTCCATTGAGTACATACAGATTGTTGGAACTAACGCCACTATCAATTGGTGCACCAGACCCATCTTTCGTACTATAGATAATATTTGAAACACTCAGATGTCCATTATTTTCAACTTTATACGTTGTTATAGTATGGCCACCAGCATTGGAAGTATAGGAAAAACGTCCGTTTTCAGATAGTGCAACCCAACAAGTAGCAGTCTGAAAATTCAAAACGGATGAACTGATTACAGAAAGTGTTCCATTATGATTAACCTTGTAAGATGATAATGCATTTGTTCCGGCCTCCGTAACCAGTAATATTTCATTTGTTAAGAAAACAGAGCCAAAAGGTCCGGAGCCACTGGAATTGCTGACGATAGGGCCAGTGAGAGTTCCGTCTGGTTGAACGGTAAATACACTGATTAGGTTAGTGTTTTGCTCGGAGACTGCTATTTTTTTACCGTTACAATTGATGACAATGCATGTTGGCTTGGCATTTATTGAACTCAATAATTTAGTAGAGCCTATGATTTCGGTAAGCCTTCCTTTTTTGCCCACTTGAAAACCAGTAACATTGGACGCAATGCTGCTCCCGTTTCCTGCATTTGCCACATAGAGAAAATTATGGTGAGTTGTTAGGCTTATTGGCAAGAAGCCGCCAGATTGCTTCACATCAGCAAGAATCAGGGTTCCCGAGTTGGTGATTCTAAAGCTAGTGATACTATTGCTGCCTGCGTTCACGACGAAAAGGAAATGTCCGTCTTCTGATAGTATGATTGATCCCTGTGAACCAAGAGGATCAACAGTTTGGGTTCCAGTGCCTTTACCGCCTGTTTTGTAAGTCTTAATAAATGCAAAATTATTACTGGATTCCTGACGAATAGCCACAACTTCATTACAATCAGCGGCATTCGACATAGAATAAATCATGTATTCATGCCTACAGTCTGTCATACCATACATTTATTTACCACTCCTTTATACGATTTATTATTAATAGGATAAGTACGCAATTTGGCGTTAGGTCTCATCTTAGTATTAATATATGATATATCTACAAAAATGCGAAGAAATCAATCATACTCAATTTCCCAGAGTATGGAATCCAAATGGCAACCGCCAAATACGACCGCATACATAGCAGGAGGCCGCTTATTCTCCAAAAGAAGAATGAGCGGCCACATGTTTTTTAAAAAACCACCATAAAATTGTAATTGAAATGAAGGGAAATTGGCTGTAGTTGTGGTGTTAAGAAAAATGTAATCAATAAACAGACGATCTAATTTCTATTTGGTAGGCATAGGATCGCCAAACCTTGTGAACCTAAATTCGGAAGTTGTGTATTGCTGAAAACTTGTTTTCGGATTAATTTGCCTTCTCGGCCAGTAATGAAAACGCTGATGGATCCCTCATTTCCATTGAGTACATACAGGTAGTTGGTACAAACGCCACTATCAATTGGTGCATTAGACCCATCTTTCGTGCTATAAATAATATTTGAAACACTCACATGTCCATCATATTCAACTTCATACGTTGTTATTGTGTGGGTACCAGCATTGGAAGTATAAGCAAAACGTCCGTCTTCAGATATTGCAACCCAACAGGTAGCTGCCTGAAAATTCAAAACGGATGAACTGATTACAGAAAGTGTACCATTGTGATTAACTATGTATGAAGATAATGCATTTGTTCCAGCCTCCGTAACCAGTAATATTTCATTTGTTAAGAAAACAGAGCCAAAAGGTCCGGACCCGCTAGAATTGCTGACGATAGGACCGGTGAGGGATCCGTCTGGTTGAACGGTAAATACACTGATTAGGTTAGTGTTCAGCTCGGAGACCGCTATTTTTTTACCATTATAATTGATGACAATACATGTTGGTCTGGCATTTTTTGAACTCAATGATTTAGTGGAGTCAATGATTTCGGTAAGCCTACCGTTTTCATCCACCTGAAAACCAGTTATATTGGAGCCAATGCTGCTCCCATTGCCTGCATTTGCTACATAGAGAAAATTACGGTGAGTTGTTAGGCTTTTTGGGAAGAAACCATCGGACTGCTTCACGTCTGCAAGAATCAGGGTTCCCGAGTCGGTGATTTTGAAGCTAGTGATACTATTACTGCCTGCGTTCACGACGAAAAGGAAATGTCCATCATCTGATAGTATGATTGATCCCTGTGAACCAAGAGGATCAACAGTTTTGGTTCCAGTGCCTTTACCGCCTGTTTTATAAGCCTTAATAAATGTAAAATTATCACCAGAATCATGGCGAATGGCTACAACTTCATTATAATCAGCAGCATTCGACGTAGAGTAAATCATGTATCCATGCCGATAATCAATCGTATCATACATTTTTTAACCACTCCTTAAATGATTTGCTATTAAAAAGATAAGTACGTAATTTGGTGCTAACGTCTCCTTGGTATCAATATATTCAATTTATTTACTAAAATGCGAAAATATTTATTGACCTATAGCAACCGTATTCATTGCGTCCACTCCAGTTCTATACTAATTTACTAATAAAGTATCGATTTGCATTGCTTCATAAAAGTATGGACCATGAGTATTTTGTAGAAATATACTTTCCCCATCACCTAACATAATCGGATTAAAAAAAAATATAGAAACTAAAAGAGGCTAAGTTTTTAGGTCGATTTCAATGACTATAGACTTAGCCTCTTTTCTTATGCTAAAATACAGGAAGGAATAACTCAACTCCAAACTCAAATGAACTTGATAAGAAAAATTTTATTGCGGTAAAATAGAGTTTACAAAAGAGGACACAAAAAGCGAGGAAATAAATTTATTTTACATAGTATGATTTGAACAGGGAGGGAAGAAATGCAGGGATTAAAGAAGTTAAGTAGCTCTATTGGGATGGTAATAAAAAGTCAGGACACAACTTGCTTTACCTGCTATTGTACTTTAAAAATGAAAGGGATGGACATAAAATGAAGAAAATTTGTACTATCTTTACGATTATAGGAATCATGTTAATGCTGTTTATCGTAGTTGTTACCACTCAGATTTATCAAAATTCTACGGATGATTCTACGATTATGTTTTCAAATGTGTATTATGGTTTTATTATAATTGATTTTTTGTGTTTTGCTGTTGGCGGCTCCCGTCTGGTTTATAAGCAGTTTAAAAAATGGAGTGAGCAGATAAAGCTAATTTTGGAAACAAGGAAGACAAAGAAAATACCAGCAAAAAAATCAATATCGCAGCACAAGGCTCCGATTCCGGCTGCAATCCGGTTTCAAAAACCGAGTGTGCCTGATAATGTGTCACAGCCGCAGCGGATTCAGTCACTATATCTTTGCGAAAACATTCATCCGCTGGTTACGATAAGGTATATTGTGGGGATTATAATGATGGTAGGAACATTAGCATCCATACCGGTTTTGGCGGATCAGTTGCCGCCAGATTACACATTGGCCTACATAACAGCTGCGACTGTATTATTTTGGAGCGGAATTATAATCTTAAGAGCAGCCAGAATAAATAGAAAGCTGCAAAAGACAACGGGTTTTGTAATAACAATGGATGGTTTTCTCTATTATCTTAGTATGGACCTGAGGGTATATCAGGATAACAGGATGCCGTTTACAAAGGTCGGAGAAATTATCCATAATAGCAGGGAAATTCAACAAATAAGTGAAGCTGAGAGAACACAGGAGGCATTTTTAAATAGTAAGGAGGCAAAAGAGGAAATTGAAGAATGCCTGAATGGAAATAAGGTTCGGGGGCTATTTCGTATAACCCGCATGGATGCACCGCAGATCCTACGAAAAAACACAAGTAATATTCAAATAAAGTTTTGGAATGAAAATTCGGTTCGTGTCGAAAAGATAACTTTATTCAAGAATAACAAAGGCTTTGAGCAGATTTTAGGTGCCATAAAGAAACTGGACCAGAAAATTGACTATAAACAATTCGAAAAGCTGAATAAAGTGGGTATTTCATTACAATATGAGGAGAGAAAAGAAATTGGAAAATACAAATCAAAACTTTAAGAATAATAGTTTCTTTAAGAAAGTACTTTTTAGTATTATAACACTGATAATTATAATAATACTAACCTATGCGACTGTTACATACATAGGGATGAAAAAAACTATTTTAGATGTGAAAAATTCTGCCAATATGAATGAGTTGGCACAAGCGAATAGTACAATAAATTATTTATTTGAAATGACTAAAAATTTGGCCTTATACATTTACCAAGATGAGGATTTGGTTAAGCTTTTGCATATTGAAGATAAAGAATTTTTAAATAGTTTAGATTATATAAAGTTACGAACCAAATTGAACACCTATACCCATACATTTGAGTTCTCAGATAGTATTATTATATACAATAGCAAATTAGATTTGATAACTTCTACGGAATATTCCATTCAAAACTATGATAAACCATTGGCGAATGCCATTAAAAAATATATTAACAATGATATGAAGGAATATGCAGAGTTTGCTATTTTAGACTATTTGGAGGAAGACGGTAAAAAGAATACTGCGTTTTTGTTTGGCTTAAAGGACTGGAAGTTTATTACTCCGGATAATCAAACAACGATTGGTATTCTAATTAAACCAGAATGGTTATTCGATAACTTAGAGATTATTAATAAAGCTGATGCAAATCAAGAAAAAGAAATATTTATATTGGATAATAAAGGGGAATTATATAGTTCCGATGCAAAGTTAGTAAAAGATGAGAGTTTAAATGAATTAAAAAATATAGTAATGAATCAACCTCAGAATAGTGACTACTTTGATGTTTATATACATAATGTAAAATATAAAGCCACCTACATAAAAAATGAAATGTGTAAATGGAAAATTATATCGATTCAGCCTTATAATGTGTTTATGTCACAGTTATATAAAATTACGGGAATATTTATCGCCATAACATTTACTATCATTTTAATAGCCTTAGGATTAGCTTTTATTTTTACAAAACATATTTATGTGCCTGTGAATAAAGTGGTAAAACAATTTATCCATAAGAATAAAAACATAAGTAATGATTTAAAAATTGAAGACGAACTAGGTTTTATTGTAAAGAGCTACGAAAATGCTGTATCCCAGATTTCTATACAACAAAGTGATTTAAAAAGTTCTAAAAAATATATAAGAAGTTATTGGATAAAAAGACTCCTAATGGAAAGTAAAATGCTCTCTTTAGAGGAGTTGAAGAAAAATGATGTAGAAGAATTATTGAATGTCAATTTATTAGAAGAGTTTATCATTATTATTCTAAATATCGATGAAAATGGAGAATTCAATAGACATACTATTGAAAATCAACGTATATACCGCTATGCTATTGAAAATATTTCTCAAGAAGTTATAGGTGAATCATTTCCTTGTAATATAGTCGATATGGGTGAGGAGAACCTTGTAGTTTTAGTCAGCCTAAAAGATACAAAGGGAGTAGTAGCTCAAATAGAAGAATGTGTCAGAAAAATACAGCAGACAGTTGTTACTTATTATGAATTCTCTCTATCAGCAGCAATTTCTGATAAAATAGAAAATTATAGCGATATTTCTAAAAGCTATAAAAAAGCTTTACATTTATTAAGTTATAAATTGATCTATGGAAATGAATGTATGATCAAAGAATCAATGCTAGAAGAAATATTCGAATCAAATAAAGAAATGTTTATTTTACAGAAAGAGCAAAAATTAGAAGGTCTTTTCATAAGTGATAAGGAAGAGTTATTCAGAACAGAAATAAATGAAATATTTGAGACGATTAAAAACATGAAATATAGTGAAATTATGAGTAGTATTAACTACTTAAGCTTTTTGTTCTATAAGATTATTAAGATAAACTTTCCAATGCAGTTCAATGAACAAATAAAGCAAATGAATATATTAAATAAGAATATATTTAACAGTGCTAGCTTGGAAGAAATTAAAGAAATTTTTATTGAAATTTATATCAATATTCATAAAAATCCACAAGAGAATATTTCAACCACCAATAACATGTTAGTAAGTACTATTATTCAAATTATTGAAGAGAATTATAAAGATCCTAATTTGAGCCAGGAGTGGATTGCATCTACTTTAAAGCTTTCTTATAGTAATGTCGGAAAGGTATTTAAATTAGTTGAGAAAGTTTCGATAGCGGAATATGTGAATAAGGTTCGGTTAAAATACGCTTGTGAGTTATTGGAAAATACGAATTATAGTATAAATGACATTTTTAATAGTGTAGGGTTTGTAAATCAAAGTTATTTTTTCACCTTATTCAAAAAATATTTTGGATGTACTCCGAAGCAATATCAATTACAGAAGAAGTTTAAACAATTTTGATTGAGTACTGCTACAATAAACTTTCAAGAAATGCAAGATATATAATGTCTGTATAAAGAGAGGGCAAACTATTTGTAAACGCCTTTTGCTTGAATGAAAAACATCTGGGCTTATAAATAAGCTTTATCATTATACATAAATAGGGAAACTGTCAACAAAATGTTGGTGGTTTCCCTTTTCACTTTGCTACGGAAACACGAATCAAAGAAATAAATAAAATTCAAAGTAGTAGAAACTTAAAATCAGAGAAATGAAAAAATTAGATAGTAGGAATGAAACGCAATGGAAGCTATGATAGAAATATCACTATAACTTAAAGTGTTTAAAAGAATAGGAGGAAGAAAATGAATATTACGTATGAAAAGTATTTTGATAAGGTGTATGGAGGTTGGATAGGAAAATGCCTTGGAGGAGCGGCAGGTGCACCTGTAGAGGGATTTAAGAAATTAATTGAATGCAAAGACTATAAAGAAATGTTAAGAACAGATTTGCCAAATGATGATTTGGATTTACAACTACTATGGTTAGAGGTACTGCAAAAAAAAGGATTCTATATTACAGCAGAGGATTTAGCTCATGCTTGGGATAAACAGTGTTGGTATCCCTTTAGTGAATATGGTATCTTTCTTAAAAATTATGAAAGAGGAATTATGCCACCTTTAAGCGGGAAGTTTAATAATCCTCTATTTTGTGAAGGAGAAGGGTCCCCTATACGGTCGGAAATTTGGGGAATGAGCTTTCCAGGGAAGCCAGAAATAGCAGCAAAGTATGCTGAAATGGATTCAAGCATAGATCATTATGGCGAATCTGTTTGGATTGAACAATATTATGCAGCTCTAGAGGCAAGTGCGTTTTTTGAGTCAGATATCCTAACTTTATTAAGAGAAGAGTTACACTATTTGCCAGAACTTTCTAGAGGTAGGAAATGTGTAGAAGAGGTCATCTTATATTACCTTTCAGGAAATAGAGATTGGATAAAAGCGCGTACACGCATGCTGCAAAGATACGGTCATCATGAATTTACGAACGCTGTTACTAACTTAGGAATTGTTATTATCGCATTGCTGTATGGAGAAAACAATCTTGATAAAATCATTAATATTGCTTTTCGATGTGGATTTGATACGGACTGTACCTGTGCTACGGCAGCTTCTATTTACGGAATTATGATAGGATATCAGGCTATTGATGAAAAACTGAAGAATGCAATAGGAGACACCTTTGTAGTAGGAATTGAGATAGAGAGCAGTAATCGTTCTATTAAAGTGCTTGCTCAGGAAACCTGTGAAATTGGAATCAATGCGATGCAGATTGGTGGCAGTGAAATTATTAATATCCCTAACGATATCATATCCAGAATATTATTAGAGATAAAAAAAGAGCTAGAAATTAAGGTATTGTATAGGCAGCAGCCGGCAATAGGGTATATGGATCATTGTGAATTTGATGTACAAATTACCAATCAATCTGACCAAATGATAGAAGATGTTGTAAACTTTGAAAATGTTCCAAAAGATTGGGATATAAACTTTAGAGAACAAGCCATAAAAGTGCCAAGTGGTGAGACTGTTATACTGACTGTTCATATCACTACAAATGAGAAGGTTAATGTGATTAATAATACAAATATAATTACCGTAAAGCTAGGCAAGCATAAAAAAGATTTTGGAATTGCTGGAGCTATGATATGGAAAACGATCGGACCTTTTACA
This sequence comes from Lachnoclostridium phytofermentans ISDg, assembly GCF_000018685.1. Classification (NCBI taxonomy): domain Bacteria; kingdom Bacillati; phylum Bacillota; class Clostridia; order Lachnospirales; family Lachnospiraceae; genus Lachnoclostridium; species Lachnoclostridium phytofermentans. Next base: position 2,096,939 of record NC_010001.1, read on the forward strand.
GAGGAACTTGTAAAAGAAGATAGAGAGGGGTTGCCTTCCCCGCATGGTGAAGGATGTATTCTACCAACTTTAGAGTGTATGGTAAATAATGCGGTATATCTGGACAAGGCTTATATAGAGGAAAGTAACTTTGATGATGCTTTTAAATCAGATTATATTACGATGAATGAATATGAAGATTTACTGCGTTTAGATGAAACACTTACTTATAAAGGCCAGGGATGTGTTTATCTGGAGCAGACAATTATCTCACCAGAGGAAAGGGAGGTATGGTTGGTAATAGGAAACAATGATGGTATTAAAATTTGGATTAATGATGACCTGGTACTGAGTAAAGATGAGATACGATTGTGGACCCCATATAATAATTATGAGATTGTCAAGCTAAGAAAGGGCGAGAATAAGGTTGTATTAAAATTGCTTAAGAGAACAGAGAACTTGAAATTTAGTTTTGGGATTAGAAAGTATGAAGGAGAACACTTTCATAGAAAACGTTGGTACGTAGATTTTAAGTCTAAACTGTAATTTGAATAATAAGCGAAAATTCAAAGTGGTAAAAAGCCAAAAATCGAAGAAATTTGGAAAATGAATACTAGGAATACTGTGGAATATTTAATATCATAAATTCGAGCTCAAATTCATTTTTTGTGAGGAGGATGATATGGGAAAGAGAAAAAGATAAGTATTATCTAGAAGGACGAATACGAATAAAAAGGAGAAAAAAGTATGAAATTAAGAAAAATGTTATCAGTTCTTATGAGTGCTATGGTAGTAGTTTCTATGGTGGGGTGTCAAGGAAATAAGGGGGTTCAGGATTCATCAAAAGGTACTAATGTATCTGAAGTAAGTGGCAATAATAATAGTGATTTGGAGTTTGTAGAATTAAACTACTACGTACCGGCAGCACAGGTGCCAGCTGGATTAAAGGATGCTCAAAAAGCTATCAATGAATATTTAAAAGAAAAAATAAATGCTTCTATTAATATTAATGTTATAGACTGGGGATCTTATGGTCAAAAAATGAATGTTAAGGTGGCATCAGGTGATGACGTTGATATTATGTGGACTTCACAAATGAGCGAGTTTGGATATGGAACCAATGCTATGAAAGGCGCGTTCTTAGAATCCGAGGAGTTATTTAAACAATATGCCCCTAAAACATGGGAAATCATGGGACAATACTGGGATCAAGTACGAGTAAACGGAAAAATTTACGGAATGCCAAATCAATTAGGATATGCCAAAGAAAATGGATATCAGGTACGTAAAGAATTTGCTGATAAATATGGACTAAATACGGAATATACCAACAAGACAATTGCACCGGGAGAGGCGCTTAGGGTAGAAGGATTGGAACCTTATCTTGAACAAGTAAAGAAAAATAATCCGGATATGATACCGTTATTATGCGGAGTAAGTGGATTGGTTCCAGGAAATTCAGCAGAAGTATCTATGGGGTTATGGAATATTAATAACTTTGCATGTACGGATATGGAAGATAATGATTTAACGGCATTGAATTTTTTTGAAACAGCAGAGTATAAGGAAAGACTGGAATTAGCGAGAGATTGGTATTTAAAAGGATACATAAATCCAGATGCTGCTACTGTAACAAATTGGACGCCTTTGTTAAATCGTGCAGGTGCGGTTTATGGAGATGTTGGTGTCGGAACTGGAGTAGAAAAGATGCCAAGCTATTGGCAGCCTTGGGGTGGAGAGATTGCGTATATTCCTACATCTGAGACATTTACAGCCGCAACAGCAGCCCAGGTATCCGTATTGGCAATAGGGAAAAATTCTAAGAATCCTGAGCGTGCAGCCATGTTCCTAGAATTATCCCATTCAGATCCGGAGTTAGTACATTTATTATGCTATGGAGTGGAAGGTGTTAACTATACAAAAGATTTAGTATATTATACACCGATCAAAGGAAACGAGTTTGGATTGGACGATTGGACGAATGTTAACTGTCAACTAAAACTTTTGGTTGAGGGTCAGCCGGTTGATTCCATAGAAACAGAAAAAGAACGTAATAATAATGCAAAAGCTCCTGGGTTTCAAGGTTTTGTCTTTAATGAGGAACCTGTTAAAACAGAGATAGCAAATTGCAACTCTATTATTAAAGAATATACTCCAAGCCTTCAAACAGGAGCAGTTGATATTGATCCTACGTTACAAGAGTTTAATCAAAAATTAAAAGCAGCAGGAGTTGACAAAATTATAATAGAAACACAAAAACAAATTGATGCATGGAAAACAGCAACGGGATATACAGCTAAATAAAGTTAGGTGGTAAAGAAGATAGTATTACTTTAGATACATAATTAGAGTAATACTATCTGTCTATAGGCAAGAATTAATGAATGAAAAAAGGATTGATTATTTGCAGTTTGCAATGCTGATATTTGGTTCTATCAGTAGAGTGAGCAATTATCTTGTTTCGTTATCAAGATAATTTTACTTATAAAAAGGAGATAAAATGAAAGACTTTTTAAAAAATGAAATGATATTGTGGAAAAAAAATAGGGGACTGACCATATTAACTTTACCTGCAGTAATCGTACTAATTGTAATGTGTTACCTACCTATGTTTGGAATTATTATTGCATTTAAAGATTATAATTATAGCTTAGGAATACTAAATAGTCCTTGGAATGGTTTTAAAAACTTTGAATTTTTCTTCAAATCTTCCGATGCCTGGCGTATAACGAGAAATACTTTATTGTATAATTCAGCTTATCTTATTGCTGGAACCAGCATATCCGTACTATTTGCTATCTGTATGAATGAGCTAAGTAAAAGATGGATTAAAGTATACCAAACAGTTATGTTTATACCATATTTTATTTCATGGATCGTAGTGGGATATTTAATGACATCTTTTTTAGATACACAATATGGGTTAATGAACAGAATCATTAGTACCCTTGGTGGAAATACCATAGGATGGTACAATACAAAGGCATATTGGCCCTTTATATTGATTTTTATGAATATATGGAAATATGTAGGGTATAATACGGTAATTTATTATGCAACAATCATTGGAATAGACCCATCCTATTATGAAGCGGCTAAGTTAGATGGAGCTGGTGGTATTCAAATGATAAAATATATTACATTACCAATGTTGAAAAAAATAATTATTATTCTTTTTATACTTTCGTTAGGTAATATTTTCAGAGGTGATTTTGGATTACATTATTTTGGAACCAATAATGCAGGAGCACTTTACTCTGTTACAGATGTTATAGACACATATGCCTTTAGAGCCTTAAGACAAATGGGAGATATCCCGATGGCATCAGCAGTAAGTGCTTTTCAATCAACAGTTGGGTGTATTACCATACTTATTGCAAATAGAATAATAAAAAAAATAGATGCTGATGCAGCCCTATTATAGTGGTTAGGAGATAAGAGCATGAAAAAAAAGAATAAAAAAAGTAAACTAGTTAGCATATGCATTCATATAACGTTTCTTATAACGTGCTTATTAATTATTATTCCATTTGTATTGACAATAGGGATTTCTATCAGTAGCGAAAAAGATATCTATACATATGGATATAGAATAATTCCCAAGAATATAGATTTGTCAGCATATAAATTATTATTTAGTGCGCCGGAGGTGATCGTAAATTCCTATTTAGTAACTATCTTAGTAGTCGTTATAGGTGCGCCACTAGGGCTCGTAATGACTGCTATGATTGGATATGTTATTTCTAGAAAAGATTATAGATACAAGAAAATATTAACTTTCTTTGTTGTATTTACCATGCTATTTAGTGGAGGAATGGTTTCTTATTATATGACAATGACAAAGGTATTGCATGTTCAAAATTCATTATGGGCACTAATTCTTCCGGGCTTAGTGAGTGCTTATTATATTATTTTAATGAGAGGTTTTATGTCTGATATTCCAATGGAAATAATTGAATCGTCAAAAATTGACGGGGCTAGTGAAATAAAAACATTTACCAAGATAATTTTGCCGCTCTCCAAACCTGCTTTGGCTACCATAGGATTGTTCATGGCATTTAATTATTGGAATGAATGGTATAATGCACTTTTATTTATGGATGGGAATAAGTTAGTTCCATTGCAATTACTATTAGTAAGAATGTTAAACAGTGTTGATGCAATGACATCAAATCCTCAAGTTTTACAGCAGATGATGATGAGCGGAATGGATATTTCGACAATACCGACATTAACCCTTAGAATGGCAACGGCTATTGTTGCAGTAGGGCCGATGTTGCTGGTATTTCCATTTTTTCAAAAATACTTTACAAAAGGAATAACTTTAGGTTCTGTAAAAGGTTAAGGCTTGCCTGTAAAAGGGACAGTTTATCCATTTCTATGTAACACAAATGCAATACCGGATATTAAACTGCAGTAGCATAAAAGAATCTACACCAGAGATGCTTACATGGTGAGGTGTGTATTCTAAAAATGAAAAGGAAAAAGGAGAAGTCTTTGACATGAAAAATAGAATAGACAATATTTATATGCCAATCGATATAGAACCTAATAAAAATTTTTCTGTAAAAGTTAGAAGTGAAAACGATCAACAGTGGCAAGAATTATTTGTTTACAATGTGAGGGTAGGCCACCAACAAACACCTTATGTAAACAGTGGCATGGTCAAGTTTGATTTTGAAGGAGCCATAGAAATTAGTATAGATTATAATGTCAGTGATATAGCATCCTATGAGATAAGACCAACCTCTTACCATATTAGTGGGAAGCAGGAAGAAAGAAATATTAAATTCAAGTTACATCAGGATGGAGAGAATTCTAAAAAATTAGTTGTAAGAATAAACGATAATTGGGAGACCGCTTGTTTGCACATTTTGTCAAATCCTATAGAGGAAGAAAAGCCAGTTAAGTATGCTGAAAATATTCACATAATAAAGGCAGGTGATGAAATTCCTTTTTATTTACCAAAAGGGAAGGATACCTATTATTTTGAAGAAGGAATACATGTTCTGCCTGGAGGCTTATGGATGGAACATGATTTAAAGAGAGTATATACAATCGACAGATTTTTAATAGAGCAAAGCCCTATTGTTTTATTAGGATACGCCGATGGATTAAGTTGTGAGATGCCACAAAAATACATAGTGGAAGGCAAAGAAACAGAGGAAGAACATTATAAGATATTATTTGATGGTAGAGATAACTTGGCGCTTGGCATGATAGAAGAAAAAATTGCGTCTATTAATGTAAGATATGTAAGAATACGTTTACTGGGAAGTATAGGTGAGCGTTTTAGATACTCCAATGCGATAAAACAATTTAGAGTATATAAGGAGAATAGTCATGAGGATTTAACAGTTCAGGCAGAGACAAGAGCAGCCACTCCTAGTATACTGAATGGAAAAGGAGTCTCTGAAACAGGATACAGTAATTGGCATGCAGCAGAAAGCTTTTTCTTGTGTCAGGATCATTATAAAGTGTATTTAGCAAATGGATCTGTTGTTAAGGGGGCATTTGCGTCAGATGAAGTCAACCATATTAAAATATATGGCAGAGGTATTTTGGATTGCACAGAGCTTAAACATTTTTTTAGGGTAGGGAGTGAAGATCGTACAGGTGCTATATGGCTTATTAGTGGAAAGAATTTAGAAGTAGAAGGAATCACTGTATTAGATCCTCCTATGTGGTCAATCGTGTTAAATAATGGTGAAAACATTAAGGTTAGAAATGTAAACCTCATAGCATCAGCGTTAAATGCGGACGGTATACATTTTAGCAGTAGTTCCAATGTTGAAATAGAGAATTGTTTTATAAGAACTTGTGATGATTTGATTGTATTGTATCATTATGGAAAAGCACAGAATATTACCGTAAAAAACTGTGTATTATGGAGTGATGATGGTCATGCGTTTTTGTTTGGTCTAGGAAGTGTGAAAGATGCCCCTATAAAGAATATAAAAGTATATCAATGTGATATTATTGATCATAGAGCAGCCTGGGATTTTATTAAATATTCCGGTGCAATTAAGTTGTGGCCAAACGGGGGAAATCTTATGGAGGATGTTGTGTTTGACACGATTAATATTGATAGTTTTCAAATGCCAGAGAAAGCATCCGTATTTAAATTAACTACTCATGAACGCCTTGAAAATGAGGGGCATGGCATTTTAAAGAATGTTCTACTAAAAGACATATATTATTGGGGATCAGGAGAGCAAAATGCATTAATCCAAGGAGTTAATGAGGCATTTCATATTGAAAATGTCAAGATACAAAACTACTGTAGAAACGGTGTGAGAGTGAAGGATACGAATGATGGGCACATTACAGTAAGTGGTTGTGTTAATGGGTTAACAATAGAGTGATACAACAAATTGGAGTATTTTAATGGCCGCGTCAAAGGAGTGAACAAGTATGAGTAATAATATAACGGAAAATGAAAAATTAAGCGATATATTAACCAGACCGGAATTGAAAGAGCATAAGAGGGAGATCAATTTTGTAGAGGATTCTGATGGAATGCAGTTTTCCGATATGAGTCTGCAAGGAATCGCAAAAATGGTGGGGACCTGGAATGCGGAAAGCATGGCGGAAGGACTGAGCTATCTTTCTAAGAAAAGTAAGTGGGAAAATGTTTTTTTTGATATCTGGACAGAGGCAGACATTAGACAGGATAGTTCAAAAGAAAACACTTCGCTAATGGCATTCACCGTAAAGAAAAAGAGTAAGTTTGTGCTAATCTGTGCAGGAGGCGGTTATGCGTCGGTTGCCTCTATGGTTGAGGGGTTTCCTATTGCAAAAAGAATCAATGAGCTTGGATATACAGCATTTGTTTTAAAGTATCGTACAGGGAAACATGCTCTGGCTCCTAATCCTCTGGATGATATAGCACAAGCAGTCAGGTTCATACTGAATAATACCGAAAGATTTAATATAGATACCAAAGATTACGCAGTGGCAGGGTTTTCAGCAGGAGGACACCTGGCGGCTTCCTTTGGATTGGAGCATATTGGATATCAACATTATGGCTTACCAAAGCCAGGAACAATGATTCTAGCATATCCGGTAATAACAATGACCGATAAAACACATTGGGACTCTCGTAAAAATCTTTTGGGAGAAAAAAATGTCCATAATCAGGAACTGATAAATAAATATTCTATTGAATTGAATATAACCTCAAGTTATCCGCCTTCCTTTGTATGGCAATGCAATCAGGATAATATAGTTCCGCTCGAAAATACCCAGATGCTTGTTAAGAGGCTTAAGGAGGAAAATGTTCCTTGTGCATATGAAGTCTTCCAAAGTAATGCCCATGGCTGGGGGATGGGAAAAGGTACGGATGCGGAAGGATGGGTTGACCGCGCAATAGATTTTTGGAAAGATTCCTTTAAACCAGCTTTAGAGAAAGACATATAGATAGACGAAATGGCTTTATTTTGTGCCCTGAGGCATTAAATGAAATTGAATATATAGACCCTATAAAAGAACCATATCTAAAATAGTTCATTTTATAGGGTCTATTTTCATTTGCTCCTTTTACCACGATTTATCATTAGGAATGATTTACTTTGTTTGATTAGAAATAAATTAAAACAGAATTAAATAGATGATAAACTTAATATAATTCAAACTCATAAATCCTAGCAATATTGGAAGTAGTTTGCGTTCCGGCAGTAATGTATAAGCGAACGTAACGGGCACTAAAAGTTATTACAGTACGATCTGTAATATTGGAAGTGTTATTTGTTACGGTATCCACATCAGTCCAATTGATGCCATCCGTGCTTTTTTGTAACTTAAAATCCTTGGTATTATAAGAGGTGCTCTCGCCCCCAACACCGGCATGTTGTACAACCCATCTTGATATGTTATAGGTTTGACCTAAGTCGATTTTTAACCATTTAACAGCATCAGAGTTATCAGAGCACCATTTACTATTACCATAGCCATAGCCTGCAATAGAACCGTCTACTGCTTTGTCCGGTGTTTCATTTGTTACATACTGATTTGCTGTTGCTGATTTATTGAGAGCAATATTATTTGAAGTTGGTGGTGTTGGTGTAGGCGTAGGTGTAGTGGTAAATACTGAATTAATTGCATTCGCATAGTCGGCTGTTGAATTTGGACTTGATAACTTCATTAAATCGTCATATAGCCAGATAAATCCACCTTCGGAGGAGGACTTCCAATTGGTAAGCTTTGATTTAACCGAGCTAGCAGAGTCTCCTTGACTTCCGCTATGCAAGCACCAGAGTCCGGGAATCACATTCGTGCCCATGATGGATTTCCAGGAAGAAGGGCTATTACCTGCTCCGCCATCGTAGCATTGCAAGTACACACGATCAACAATGGAACCAAGTTGGGATTTTACACTACTCCAAAAGCTTGAGGAAGTGTAGGGACATAATGTTACCTTCATGCCCATAGCAGCACACATTTGTCCAAATTGTACCGTTGTATTTACATTGTATAAGGATTCATCATCGAAATTTACCGCATCAGCGCCAGTAGCATTTTTCAGAGCTAAAAAATTACGATATAGTATTGTATTTGAACCGGTACCATTTGCATTAATTAATGCCTGAATATTCTCAAAATCACTGCATCCCCAAGCTCCAATGCTTATCTCAACGCGAGTGACAGAGGTGGTACCAGTTTTTAAGGATTGCCATGCAGTAGCCCATGCAGGGTCTCCTACGTAATTACCGTTTTGACATACAAGTTCATCGTTGATGTATAAGTCTCCATTCGGATGAGGATGTACTGACCAGATAATTACTGTGTTAAAACCAGAAGCTTTTAATTGATTCATTACTGGTTGACCGCCTGTAACAAAAGGGCCTCCTCCAAAAATTGCAGAAACAGCGGAAGAGGCTGCTTCCACCTTGCTCGGTGAACTAAAGATTGTAAAGCATTGGAACAATAAACATAATACTAAAAGTAATCCGAAGTGTTTTTTAACGACGCATCTTTTTAACATTTGTTATACCTCCTTTATACTTTTTTAGAAGAGTCTGAAGTTACGACTCTTCTTATTTTTAGTATAGAAGCGAGCTTTTCAATATTCAAAGTGAAAAATTTTATATTTAATGGAGTAATTAAAAAAATGTAAAAAAATAGTAATTACAAGCTAGAATCCATACAACGATTATGGAATTATTACACTTTCCCATTGAAGCATAAGTAAGTAAACTAACAGTACATTTAAATTTTTAAAGGAGGAAGTTATGAAAAAACAATATTATAAGTTTGTGTCAGTAGCCCTGATTGCTACAATGTTCGTTACCGGCTGTAGCAAGAATTCTTCCGACATAAAGGATAATGCCACAAACTCAGAAGCAGTTGTCACAGAGGCAGTACAAGTACCGGAGAAAGAGCAGGCACCGGAGGAAAATCAAGCACCAGGGAAAATAGTTTATAGGGTAACACCGGAATCAGAATCCGATATGAAAATGATGAATATACCAAATGCTCCTTATTGGTTCCCGGCAGAGCTGTTGGAATGGAATCCGAAGGAAGCCAAAGATTTAGATTTGTATGTATCGAATGTTCCCCTGAAAAGTAGAGTAGATAAGAGTAAGCTAGTGAAAAGTAATAAGACTCAGATAGCAGATTTTAAAGTTGCTGCATTGTCCATCATGAATTCCAGGACAAGCGGAAATTCTCCGCATGGATTGAATCGCTTCAATGCAAATACATTCTCCTATTGGCAATATGTAGACCAATTAGTATATTGGGGAGGTTCTGCTGGAGAAGGCCTCATTGTACCACCTACGGCAGATGTAACGGAAGCAGCTCATACCAATGGTGTTCCTGTATTAGGTACCATATTCTTAGCACCGGAAGCATGGGGCGGTAAAATAGTATGGTTAGATGATTTCTTGAAGACCGATGAGAATGGTCAATTTTTATTAGTGGATAAGTTAATCGAAGTATGTACGGTACTTGGCTTTGATGGCTGGTTCATTAATCAAGAAATGGGCGGAACGAAGGAAGCTCCATTAACGAAAGAACATGCTGATAAAATGTTATCATTTGTACAGCAATTTAATGAAAAGTCAGCAGGTAAGTTCTCCTTCATATGGTATGATTCAATGACTGAAGAGGGCGAAATTGATTATCAAAATGCTCTTACTGATAAAAATGATGCTTTCCTGGTTGATGGAAATGGGAAAAAAGGTGCGGACAGCATGTTTTTAAATTTCTGGTGGGCAGCACGTGAATTAGCAGACCAGGAGTTGTTAGTAAAATCCAATGAAAAAGCGAAAGAAAAAGGAATTAATCCTTATGATCTTTATGCAGGCATTGATGTTCAGGCAAATGGTGTTATGACCCGAATTAACTGGGATTTATTCGAGAAGAATAATGTACCGCATACATCCATAGGGTTATATTGTCCAAGCTGGACCTATTTTGCAGCAGATAGTTTAGATGCTTTCGAGAGATATGAAAATCGTATGTGGGTTAATGAACATGGTAATCCAACGATTCCGACAGAGGTTTCACAATATGACTGGCATGGTATTTCTACATATGCAATCGAAAAAACAGTTGTAAATCAATTACCTTTCATCACAAATTTTAATAAAGGAAATGGATATAACTTCTTTGTAAATGGTGAGAAAATCTCTTTACAGGATTGGAATAACAGAAGTATTACAGATGTTATGCCAACCTACCGCTGGATTTTAAATCAGGAAGAAGGTAATAAATTAAAACCGGGTATTGATTATGCAGATGCATATTATGGCGGAAACTCAATACGCTTATATGGTGCAATGGAAACTGATAAAAAGTCTGAATTAACATTATATAGCTCTGATCTGGCAATTGGCGATAAAACGAAGGCCTATGCGATGCTGAAAGCAAACTATAAAGTAAATGCAGAGTTAGTATTAGAATTAGAAGATGGTTCCAAAGAATATATCAAAGGGGATAATACTCTAAACACTGAATGGGCAAAAATAGTGTTTGATCTATCTAAAGTAAAAGGAAAGACTGTTAAAAAGATTGGCTTTAACTTTACCTCTTCTAAATCGGATATGATTCTCATCAATATGGGTAATCTTACTATTTTTGAAGAAAACACAGTGGCTCCAACGACTCCTGGTAATTTAAAGATTGCATATCAGCAATTTGATGATGATGGACTATTTGCAGGGGTTAAGCTAGCATGGGATGGCGCTTCTAATGTTAGATATTATGAAGTATATAAAATTAATGACGACGGAAGTAAATCCTTTCAGGGAGCTACTACAGCAAAAGCACATTACATGAATGCTTTGGTCAGGGAGGAAGGAGAGAAGAAGTCAACCTTTGAAGTAATTGCAGTAAATAATATGCAGCAAAGAAGTCAAGGTACTACGGTAGTAATGGAATGGCCGAATATTAGTTTACCGAAAGCAAATATGAAGGCTTCTAAAACCTTAGTTGCTCCTGGGGAAGTAGTAGAATTTACAAGCTTATGTTCTCAAAACACTACAGGTTATGAATGGTCCTTTGAGGGAGCAGATCATGCTGCTTCAACAGAACAGAATCCAAAAGTGACATATTCTAAGGAAGGCGTTTATAATGTTAGCTTAGTTGCTAAGAATGGGGAAGGAACAGCCGAATATAAAGTGGATGGTTTGATTGTAGTTCGTAGTGATGCTTCCGGTGATATTCCTGTAGTTTCAGAAGGTAAGACCACAAGTGCTTCCGGTTATGTAAATGAAAATGAAGCACCTAGGTTTGCAGTCGATGGAAAAACAAATACAAAGTGGTGTGCAACAGGTTCAGCACCACATGATATTACCATTGACCTTGGTGAAAATAAAATGGTTAGTGAAGTTTACATGGCTCATGCAGAAAAAGGAAACGAAAGCTCTGATATGAATACTTCATGGTATACCATTGAAACTAGTCTAGATGGAAAGAGCTTTGAACCTGCCATTGAAGTTAAAAACAATGCTTCGGCTGAAACATTAGACGCATTTAAGCCAAGAGAGGCACGTTATGTAAAAGTTACAGTGATGAAACCAACACAAGGTTCCGATACCGCTGTTCGTATTTATGAAATTCAAGTTCATGGGCTAGATAAATAAACCTTTAAAACTGTCTTTATCTACAGCGTTTAGCTAAGATAAAGGCAGTTTTTTATAATGAAAGAAAAGACACAGACCGCATTCAAGGTTCTGCTAAGAAAGTTTACAAAGCATGCTTATTTATTCATGACAAGTGAAGTTACTAGTTCGCTTCTGCTGTTCTAATATTGTTTCTGATTTTTTTTGATCAGAAGGCAGAGTTATTATATATATTTACCAAAAAAACAGATTAATACATAACTCGTTTGTTAAAATATACCTATAAAAAGTACAGCATATATGAAATTATTCAAGTTTAAACGTCCAATTTTCTGAAGTATACTTAATAGTGTAAATGAGATGTGCATGGAGGATGTAATAAAATGATATGCATTTCTTTGTAAGAAACGACAAAAAAAGAAAAAGGTGTAGAGTATGAAAAAACAAAAAAAAAGAAACCGAGGCCGATGGAGGAAAGATGATACCCAATTAACTCTTTTGGCTTTACCGACAGCAATTTGGTACTTATGCTTTTGTTATATGCCGATGTTTGGTATTATCATGGCTTTTAAAAATTTTAGAATCATTGATTCGTCGAAGAATTTCTTTTATAACTTACTAGCCAGCGAAACAGTAGGATTTAAGAATTTTAAATTCTTATTTTCCAGCGGTTCAGGAGGATTGGTTATAAAGCTAACATTATTATATAACCTGGTATTCATTGTACTTGGAATTGTAGTTCCGGTAACGCTATCCCTTATTATGAGCCAATTACATAGCAAAAAATTCGCAAAAACTTGTCAAACCCTTATGTTCCTTCCATTTTTTATGTCTTGGGTAGTTGTTACTTATTTTGTATTTGCTTTCTTAAGTCCAGACAAAGGGTTAGTGAATGAGATGTTAAAGAATTTCGGTCGTAATCCGATTAGTTGGTATCGTGAGCCAAAGTATTGGCCAGGTATTTTGATCTTTTTAAATACTTGGAAGGGCATGGGATATGGAATGGTAGTTTACTTAGCAAATATCACAAGTATTGATGGATCACTATATGAAGCGGCAATGATCGACGGTGCAACAAAATTACAACAGGCAAAATACATCACCCTACCTATGATGAAATACGTGATTATCATGATGTTTATTCTAGCGACCGGTGGCATTGTTCGTTCTGATTTTGGTCTATTTTATCAAGTGACAAAGGCTTCGAATTCCTTATATACAGTTACCGAAACAATTGATGTATTTATTTTCAAGATGATTAAGGAACAACCTAATCCGAACATGGGAGCAGCAGCAGCGTTCCTGCAATCAGTTATCGGATGCTTATTGATTCTGACTACCAATAAGATCGTTAAGAAAATAGATAATGATAGTGCAATTATATAGGAGGTAGACAGATGAGAAAGAAAGAAAAAGATTTTGAAGAAACTCCTATCAAATATAATTGTATCAAACCTGCTACAAACGTTATATTCAGCGCGATTTTCTTCCTATTAGCTGTTCTATGTGTTGTGCCGACAATTTTTATCGTAATCCTATCTTTTTCGAGTTCAAAAAGTATAGCCCAAGTGGGGTACTCCTTCATTCCAGTTGAATGGTCCTTGGAGGCCTATGAATATTTATGGAATAATTTTGATATGATTAGCAGAGCATTTGGGGTTTCTATTTTTGTAACCATATCAGGTGTTATTATCGGACTTTTACTTACAACATCAATGGCTTATTCCTTATCAAGAAGTAATTTTAAGTTAAAAGGATTTTTTACCTGGGTGGTATTTATCCCAATGGTATTCGGAGGCGGTTTAGTTTCCACTTATAATATTTATACATCAGTACTGGGATTAAAGGATTCTATTTGGGTTCTTATTTTGCCTATGGCGGTATCTTCTTTTCATGTTGTAATCTGTAAAACATTTTTTAAGACGACGATTCCGCAGTCCATCCTAGAATCTGCTGAGATCGATGGAGCTTCACAATTTAGAATATATTTTCAGATGGTACTGCCAATTTCGAAACCCCTACTTGCAACCATTGGTTTATTATTAACCTTTGGCTATTGGAATGATTGGTGGTTATCCCTTATGTACATAGATAATAAAAAGCTGTATTCCCTGCAAGCTGTATTAATGAGCGTAGAACGAAACATTGAGTTTCTTGCAAATAATGCAGATGGGTTAAGTGTATCTGCTGCAGAATATGCAATGAAGATGCCAAAAGAACCTATGCGTATGGCTATGGCAGTAGTCATCGTTATACCAATTGCGTGTGCATATCCATTCTTCCAAAAGTACTTTGTAACAGGTTTAACGGTAGGTTCTGTAAAAGAATAATTGTATTATTAGACAACAAAATCGTTGTTTAATATAAAAAAAAGAAGGAGAGAGAAAAATGAAGAAAATTTTAAGACCTTTTAGTATGATGCTAGTTTTGCTACTATTGCTAACAAGCTTAGCAGGATGCGGGAAAAAACCAGAGAACACGGAAACTACAAAAGACACAAAAGTAACTGATTCTGGCAAAGAAAAACCAACAGCAACCACGCCTGCTAAAAAAGACCCAGTAATGTTGCGTTGGATTCAAATTGGCGGTGAACCAAAGAATTATGACAATGTATTAAAAGCATTAAATGAATACTCCATTGAAAAAATTGGTGTTGGAATAGACTTTACATACCTGGATTGGGGTATCTGGGGAGATAAAGTAAAAGCTATGTTAAACTCCGGTGAAAAATTCGATATTATGTTTGTAGGTGGCAGTGAATATAATATGGGCGTTTCCTTAGGCGCTTTCGCTGATATCTCAGAGCTTTTAAATGAGACTCCAGACCTTAAATCATTCCTTCCGGAAAAAGTTTGGACCGGTGCTAAGATTAGCGGAAAAATCTATGGAGTACCTACTTACAAGGATTCTTCTCAGACACAATACTGGGTATGGGATAAAGAAATCGTTGATAAGTACGGGATTGATTACGAAAATATCAAAACAGTTGTAGACTTAGATCCTGTATTACAAAATCTTCAAAAAGAAATTAAAGCTGGTAATATTGAAGGTACAAATTATGCATTTACAGTTGCAAGAGATGGTATCAATGGATTTTTGATGAACTATGAACGTCCGATGCCAGCACTAGGTGTACGTTTTGATGACCAGAACGCCAAAGTAGTAAATGTATTCGAGCAAGAAGATATTATGGAAATCTTAAACTATATGCATAAATGGAATAAAGAAGGCATTGTAAATCCTGATGCTGCAACCTTGGAAAATGGTCCAGCTTGGAATATTGTAAGTTCAGGTCAAGGCTTCCCTGGTGCAGATGTATCTTGGTCAATCAGTCGTGGTAAGACAACGATAAGTACTCCTTTCTATGGTCCGATATACTCAACGGATAGTATTTTAGGATCAATAAATGCTATTTCTTCCAGTTCAGCATACAAAGCAGAAGCTTTGAAATATCTTGAATTATGTAATACGGATCCGAAGATGAGAAATATGCTGGCATATGGTATTGAAGGGGTAGACTATACCGATCATGGAGATGGAACAATCACTCGTATGGATAATTGCTATAGTCCTGCATCTTATTCACAAGCAACATACTTTATATTAAAAACAGTTGCACCAAATGCTCCGGATCAATGGACAAAGGTTCAAGAATGGAATGAACATGCAACAGCATCTGTATTGTTAGGCTTCGCATTTGATCGTTCCAAGGTGGAAAATCAAATGGCTGCTTGTGACCTGATTTTATCAAGATACAAATATGAGTTATATACAGGTACAGTAGATCCAAAAGTTGCAGTACCGCAAATGTATGAAGAACTAAAATCAGCAGGGTTAGAAGACATTCGTACAGAATATCAGGCACAGATTGATGCTTGGAGAGCAGGCAAATAAATAAAAAACGGTAACAATAAAAATATGGTAACAAATAAAAATATGGTAACAAATATCAAGTAGTGATAATTCTTAATAAAAAGATAAGTATCCTTGTATGAGATATTTTGTACAAGGATACTTTTACTGCAATTAATGATGGAAACAATTTATAAATGCGAATTTATGTGATTTTTGCAATTAAATAAAAGATGTAGATTAGAAGCAAGTAGCGCAAGCGGAAAAACTTGCCTGTAGCAAGGGGAATACCCGCTTTGTCATTGACTGTGTGCATATATGAGGTTGAAAAGGAGATTGAAGATGAAAAATATACCATGGGAACCAAGACCTGTTGATTGTGAGGATGTTGTTTGGAGATATTCAAAAAATCCGATTATACATAGAAATGAAATCAAAAGAAGCAATAGTATATTTAATAGTGCGGTGGTACCTTTTAAAGATGGTTATGCAGGGGTATTTAGGTGTGATGATAAAAGAAGAGAAATGTTACTCCATGCTGGATTTAGTGTAGATGGAGTGAAGTGGAATATAAATCCTGAACCAATCGAGTTTCAATCTGAAGTAGAGGATAGCGAACCATTTGAATATGGGTATGATCCAAGAGTATGTTTCATTGAAGATAGATATTATGTTACTTGGTGTAATGGATATCATGGTCCTACCATTGGAATTGCATATACCTTTGATTTTGAAACCTTTCACCAGATGGAAAATATATTTTTACCTTATAACAGGAATGGTGTTCTGTTTCCAAGAAAAATCAATGGGAAATATGCGATCTTAAGCAGACCGAGTGATACGGGACATACTGCTTTTGGTGATATTTTTTATAGTGAGTCACCGGATTTGATCCATTGGGGAAGACATCGTCACGTAATGGCACCTAGAGGTTGGTGGCAATCCACAAAAATTGGAGCCGGACCTGTACCGATTGAAACAAAAGAGGGTTGGCTACTGTTTTATCATGGTGTACTGACCTCCTGTAATGGGTATGTGTATAGCTTTGGAGCAGCAATGCTAGACCTTAATGAGCCTTGGAAAGTAAAGTATAGAACAGAACCATATTTATTATCACCACAAACATTATATGAATGCGTTGGTGATGTACCAAATGTTGTTTTCCCATGTGCAGCTTTACATGAAGAAGAAAGTGGCAGAATTGCAATTTACTATGGCTGTGCAGATACTGTTACAGGTGTATGCTTTACCATGAGGGATGAGCTAATTGATTTTATGAAAAAGAATTCCAAGCTTTAATGTTTAAACAAGAATAGTTCATAGGGAGAAGGGAAAAATGGAAACTTCAAAAGCGATAGAAGAATTATTTGAGACGGTAAAACAGAAATTAACGGGTATGGAAAAAGTATATATGGCATTTGAAAAATGTTTTCTCAATACAATCACCACTACAGTTAAAAGGTTAGACGATGGTTCTTCCTATGTAATTACAGGTGATATTCCTGCTATGTGGCTTAGAGATTCCACTTGTCAAATCCGCCCGTATCTAGTATTAGCAAATAAAGATTTAGCGATAGCTCAGATGATAAAGGGGCTAATTCATAGGCAATTTAAATACATACGGCTAGATCCTTATGCAAATGCCTTTAACGAAAGCGCCAATGGACATTGCTGGGAACAAGATGAATGCGGCATGGGACCTTGGGTATGGGAACGAAAATATGAGATTGATTCTTTATGCTTTCCAATACAGTTAGCGTGGTTATATTGGAAAACGACAGGTGATACCACTCACTTCGATAAAAATTTTAAGAATGCCATTAAAGTAATTATGCATACATGGAAGCTGGAGCAAAATCATGAGGGGAAATCTCAGTACCATTTTATTCGAAAAAATACCTTTTTTAAGGATACGTTATCGAGAGAAGGGAAAGGGGCGTTAGTAAAGCCAAATATCGGATTGACTTGGTCAGGCTTTCGTCCAAGTGATGATGCTTGTACCTATGGCTATTTAATTCCATCGAACATGTTCGCTACCGTTGTATTAAACTATGTGGAAGAGATTGCAACAGAGGTTCTAAAAGATGACAGCATAGCAAAAGAAGCTCTTCTGTTAAGAAAAGAAATCGGGGACGGAATTGAGAATTACGGTATTGTGAACACAGAGGAATTTGGCCGCATCTATGCATATGAAACAGATGGGTATGGCCAATATAATTTAATGGATGACGCGAATGTACCAAGTTTACTATCTATTCCTTATATCGGATATGTGGGAAAGGAAGAAGAGGTTGCTAATAATACAAGGCGATTTATATTAAGTCATTCAAACCCTTATTACTTTGAAGGTAAGATGTTATCAGGAATCGGAAGTGCTCATACTCTATCAAACTATGTCTGGCATATAGCGGTTGCAATGGAAGGTTTAACGAGCGAGAAAGTAGAAGATAAGCTTCAGTGTATAAACCGAATCATGAATACATTAGGTGAAGATTTGTTAATGCATGAAGGAATTTATGCGGATGATGCCGTAATATACACCAGAGAATGGTTTGCATGGGCGAACTCACTTTTTGCTGAATTGGTACTAGATTTTTGTGGTATAAAGGCAGGAATTTAAAATCTAGAATTTGTTCATAAAATCTAGAATTTATTAAGTTGAAAGACAAGGTAAAGAAAATTACTATTTTATTAAATAAATGTTTATGAGTAGGTAACAAGGTTTGAAATAAGCAAGCCTTACCTCAGCTCGTAAGCATTTTGATGAAACATTTTTCATAGGAGGGCACAATGTTTTATACAGAGCGAAAATTGGAAAGAAGAATTGATGAATTAAGCAATTATCGATATAGAGATGTGATATCTTTTCAGGAGTTATATGTAAAAGAGGATGTCGAGAAATTAGTAAGACCAGAGGTACCAACAACCTTTGGCGATTTTAAGACAATGAATGTTGGTGAAACCTGGTCTGGCCGCGATTGTTATCTTTGGCTACATAAGGAAGTTACCGTACCTGCTGATTGGGATAAAAAAAGAGTGGTAGGTATTTTTGATTTCGGAAATACCGGAGCTGGTAATAATTCTGGTTTTGAATCCCTATTGTACCTAAATGAGCAACCCTATCAGGGAGTTGATGTAAATCATAAAGAAGTTTTTTTGAAGGAAGATTTGGTTGGTAAGAACGTAAACTTCACATTTCGTTTGTGGTCAGGACTTGAAGGCGGAGGAGTACCACATGCACAGGAGCACAAAATAAATCGTGCTGACTTAGCATATTTAGATGAGAAAACAGACGATTTATATTATTTATCTTTGATGATACTTGATACTTTAAAAAATCTTGATGAGAATAATGCCATTCGCAGCGAATTAAAAATTCATTTAGATAATGCCTTTAAATTAATTGACTGGTCTTATCCAAATAGCGAAGAGTTTTACCAGTCGGTGCACGAAGCGGATGATTACCTTAATGAGAAGATTGATGGTATGGATAAGAACTCTCTTGTCAATGTCAAATGCATAGGCCATACCCATATCGATGTGGCATGGTTATGGAGACTAAAGCATACAAGAGAAAAATGTGCACGTTCCTTCTCTACTGTTTTAAGATTGATGGAAGAGTATCCGGATTACATATTCCTGCAAACGCAGCCACAACTATACGAATACATCAAAAATGACTATCCTGAAATATACGAGGGTATTAAGAAGCGAATTGCCGATGGTCAATGGGAAGTTGATGGAGCCATGTGGGTGGAGGCGGATTGTAACTTAACAAGCGGAGAATCCTTAACCAGACAAATTCTTCTTGGCAGTAAATTTATCAAAGAGGAGTTCGGAAAGGATGTGGAATATCTATGGTTACCGGATGTATTCGGATATTCCTGGGCACTACCTCAAATTCTTAAAAAGTCCGGTATCGATATGTTCATGACAACGAAAATAAGCTGGAATCAATATAATCGTATGCCTCATGATACGTTTAATTGGCGCGGAATTGATGGAAGTGAAGTTCTGACACATTTTATTACTACGCCTGACCCATGGAGTGAACCCGGATCCTGGTTTTATACTTATAACGGTAAGCTTACACCAAAGACAGTAAAAGGCTCTTGGGATGCTTATAAGGATAAGGATATCAATAAGGATATTTTAATCGCCTATGGATATGGAGATGGTGGTGGCGGTGTAAATCGTGATATGCTGGAACAAAGAAGAAGACTTGATAAGATACCGGGATTACCAAACATAGAAACAAGTACTGCAAAAGACTATTTTAATACATTAAAGAAAACAGTTAAAAGCTCAGACCAATATGTTCATACTTGGGATGGGGAGCTATATATGGAATATCATCGTGGTACCTTTACCAGTCATGCTTACAATAAGAAAATGAATCGGAAAATGGAATTCTTATATCGTGAGACGGAGTGGCTGACCGTAATGGCAGCTATGCTATCAGGTTCTTTACACACAGCAAAACAAGAGGATTTAACAAACGGTTGGAAAATTCTATTAACCAACCAATTCCATGATATAATTCCTGGATCTTCGATTAAAGAAGTATATGATGATTGTGTTGTTGATTATAAGCAAGCAGAATCGATTGCAAATCACGTGAAAGAAGAAGCATTACAACTTCTTGTTCGTGAATCAAAGGATACTTATACAATACGAAACAACTCAAGCTGGCTAAGAAACGATTGTGTTGAAATACCATACGATGGCAGGAAGGGCAATTTTGTAGACGAAAAGGGTGAAAACTTAAAAGCTCAATTGGGTCCTCATAGCTGGATTGTTTATCTGCAAAATGTAGCGCCGATGGGATTTGCGAAAGTAAGATTTATAGAGGCTGCTAGGGAAGAAGAAGTCCTACCTTTTGAGTATTCTAATCATTGTATTGAGACACCTTTCTACTTGATTCAGTTAAACAAAGAGGGTCAGATTACATCGATTTATGATAAAGAAAATAAACGACAGGTAATTGCACCTGGAGAACGAGCAAATGTTCTTCAAGTTTTTGAAGATAAGCCTATGGATAATGATGCATGGGATATTGATATTTTCTATCAGGAAAAGATGAGAGAAGTAAGTGACCTAGAACACTTTGAGATAAAGGAAATAGGAACACTTAGAGCTGTATTCTCATTCCAATGGAAGTATATGAATTCTGTGATCAAACAAGATATGACCTTGTATGCATATAGCAGAAGAATTGATTTTGAAACCTATGTGGATTATCATGAAAAACGACAATTACTAAAGGTAGCCTTCCCGGTTGATATAAGATCTACCTATGCAACCTATGATATCCAATATGGTAATGTAAAACGACCAAATCATTGGAATACTAGTTGGGACCAAGCTAAGTTTGAGACTGTGGCTCACAAATGGGTAGATTTGTCCGAATATAATTATGGTGTAAGCTTACTGAATAATTGTAAGTATGGTCATGATGTAAAGGATAATTTACTTCGATTAACTTTGATTAAGACAGCGATGCATCCGGATTATTTACAAGACCAAGGCGAGCATTCTTTCACCTACTCTTTGTTACCTCATAAAGGTGATTTTGTGAAAGGAGAAACTGAGAAGGAAGCATTTGCACTCAATCAAAAATTAGAAGCGATTGCTGGCGAATGTGTTCTTCCTAATAATTATAGCTTTGTCTCCATCGATAATGAGTACATTACGATTGATGCAATGAAACAGTCAGAGGATAAAGAGTACTTAGTCGTACGCTTCCATGATTATAGTGGCTCAAAGAATATAGTTAAGTTACAGACTGGTTTTAAAGTAACAGAATGGGTTGAGGCTGATTTACGGGAAAGACCGATGGATGATACCCATTATGATTCGGATATCATTTTAGAAGTAAAACCATATGAAATTAAGACGATTTTAGCTAAGGGAATATTTTAACCTGGGAATATTCGCATTGATATGAATTAAGTATAGTTACGCAAAAAGAGAGTATTACTCTCTTTTTGCGTATAATCATAACAAGTGGAGCAGTAGACTGGTCCATTTTGTTTACAGTAAGGAAAAGTAGTAAAGAGCGCTTTTCCTTGTCTTCGTATAAGTGAATTTCTTATAAATCTTGTTGCTGAATCTATCCATAAAATGTAGAATGATATGGAAGGGAGGTTAATGTACGAACGTGAAAAATTTGAATCGAAACACAAGAAATATATATACGAGACTTATTATAACGTACATGTTAGTACTGATAGGTATCATTGTAGCTATGGAATTTTATATCATTGCTAATTTTCATAAAGAAGCGCGGTTTAATGATTTAGAGAATATGAAAAGTATGAACCAGGATGTGTATGAATACCTCGAAGAAACTGCTTCCATTGCAGAGGATATACACCATAGTCTATATCTAAACAGACAGCAACTACAAGATGTTATATGGTTATTAGATTTATCTTTAGAAGAATATTACAATAAAAAGTTAGGGTACTATACGGATAATAAAGGAGTTGATTTCATGGGAGTCAATTCATTTATGAGTGAGGCCATATCAAGATATTCTAATATAAAAAACATAGCATTAATAAGTATCAAGAATAGTGTCATGCATAAGTATGAGGTAGATGGTAGCTTAAGAAATGCTGTGTATGAATTGCAACGAGATATGCTTAATGAAAAAACGTTGGTTATTGATGACAGTATCATTTTCCAAAATATTATTCAAGATCCCAGCACCTTTAAAACAATAGGTTATATTCAAGTAGCATTTGATAAGAGTGGTTCTGCAAAATTTGAAAAGCGTTACAACAAAGTAAAAATGTTAGTATATTTGGACTCTGGCGATATCTTATATACTACAGAAAAAGAAAAATTTCAAGATGTTGATGTTGCATCAATTGTAGAAAAGGGCAATTTTGAGTCTTCCTACGGTGTTAAATACTATCGTCAGCATAAAAAGGATATTAATTATATTACCTATATTGATAACAAAGAATTCGGCATCATACCAATTGCTGATTACATCATGTTCGTCTTAGTGGGGCTTTTATTGTTGTTTATTGGCAGTAATATCGTTAATTGGCGTCTTAGAAAGCTTACCACAAGGTTGAATAAAATATTAGCCGGTATGGAAAAAGCTATGGAAGGTGATCTAAATATTCAGCTAGAAGTTGGGCATGAAGATGAGCTTGATATTATCTCTGAATATTTTAATGAAATGTGCTGTAATCTTGATTCTTATATACAGAAGAGCTACATCGCACAAATAGAACAAAAAACCGCGGAAATGCAGGCCTTGCAAAGCCAAATTAATCCTCACTTCTTATATAACACTCTAGAAGCTATTCGTATGCAAGCAATCTGTAATGATGATAAAGAAGTAGGAAAGATGCTGTATGGTCTGTCAGTGGTATTTCGAAGTCAAATAAAAGAGGATAACATAATCACATTAGCAAAGGAAGTTTATTACTGTAAAAAGTATGTAGAACTTTTTGAATTCAGATACAAAAATAAATTTAAATTTGAATTAAATTTTCCCGAAATTTACATACAGGTTCCAATCATAAAATTCATCATTCAGCCTATTATAGAAAATTATTTTGTTCATGGCATTAGACTAGAGGATGAAAATAATACATTAAGTATCAATATATATGAGGCTAAGAATGATTTAATCATTGAAATTAAAGATAATGGCAAGGGAATGGCGGAGGATCAAATACTTGATAAGCTAAATGAAATGAATCACGGGGGGAATAGCCAGGGGTCAATTGGTTTATTAAATGTTCATCGTCGTATGGTAGCTACTTACGGCAATGATTATGGTCTAGGAATTAGACAGAATAATCCAAATGGATTGATTGTAACAATAAAAATTCCATTTAGGGGGGAATCTAATGTATAAAGTATTAATTGCAGAAGATGAAGATATTATTCTTGCAGGTATTAATAAAATTATTGATTGGGATGAACTTGGGCTTGAGGTGGTATGGTTAGCACATAATGGACAAGAAGCTCTTTCTATGTTGGAAAAGGAAGCAGTTGACATTATTATTACCGATATCAACATGCCGGTGATGAGTGGTTTAGAATTTCTTTCTCAAATAAGAAGTGAAAATAAGCGAACTCGATTTATTATATTAAGTGGTTATGACGATTTTACATATGCACAGAAAGCAATTCCTCTTAGTGTAGAAAATTACATATTGAAACCAATTAACGAGGAAAAGCTGCATGATGTGCTAAATCAAACAGTACATAAATTGATTACGATTGATAATGAAAGCAAATATACGATTGCTTCTCAGCAGAAGTTATTAAAGTTTCTATCAGGGCAAATGAAAGAGGGTAAAGATACCTTTATCAAGGAAACAGGTCTCCGGATAGATAAACCTTTTGCCATTGTAGCTAATGTAAAATTGAAGCCAAGAGATAGAAACGGGAAGGAATTAGATGGAATTACTAGTTTTATCGGTAAAAAATTCATAGAATTAGATTTGCAGACTTTAATTTACGACAAGGATGAATTTCTTATTATCTTTCAAAGTAATCAGATGGATTATAATTACGCAAGAGACAGAATGGAAGAAGTGCAGTCTCAGATAGAGGCATTTTATGAGATCACAACCTTTATTACAATCAGTTCTATATTTCATGATTTAGATGGTATTTGCGGGGCTTTTCAAGAAACGAAAAAACTACAAAAGTACCTTATCATAGCTGGTTACGGCAATAGTATTGATAAGAGATATTGTAGTGGAAGAAAATCAACAGAGATTAGTCTGGATGAGAGCTTAATCGATAAGTTAATTTTAGCAAAAGATAGAACTGGAATCAGTAAATATATTGATGATTTATTTAGGAATCATATTGAAAAAGAAAAGATAACAAGTGATGCAGTATATCATTTAGCAATTAAACTGGCATTATCACTTCAACGTGTGGTCCGCGAATTCAAACTATCTTATGATAATAACATTAAGAATTTGGTAGAAGTAATTGAAGAGCTTTTCAAAGCGGACGACCTTTCTGATATCAAATCTATCTTTTTAATTGAAATCATGGAGATTATAGATTGCATCAATATAGGAGATTCGCAGTATACACCTGTAGTTAGACAAATCTTAAGCGATCTAGAAGAGTGTTATAAAGAAGATATTAATTTGAAAGTTCTAGCGCAAAAGTATTGTATGAATACTTCATATTTAGGTCAAATATTTCAGAAGGAGGTAGGGGTGCCTTTCTCTCAATATTTAACGAATATGAAGAATTCGAAAGCAAAAGATTTAATATTAAATACCAATCTAAAAATTAATGACATTGCTAAGGAAGTTGGTTATCCGGACGTAAGTTACTTCTATAGAAAATTCAAACAGTGCTACGGCACATCACCAGCTTCATTAAGAGAACTTAAACAATATTAGTACTTCCAATAAGTTGTTTAGTAATACTAGTTGAAAAGACATAAAAAGTAAAGTTATCAGGAGAGAGGTAGAATACGATGAAAGATAGCTTAAGGGTTATAATCTCAACACTAGGTATTATTTCAATAATTGTTATGATGATAGGATGTAGCCTCAGGAGTGAGGATGAAGTCTATACTCAGAATGAAGTCTCTAAACAAAATAAAGTTGTGGAACTAATATGGTATCAACTAGGTGCACCTCAAGAGGATGGTGATTTAGTTCTTAAAACAGTCAATGATTATATAAAGGATAAAATTGGGGTCATAATAAAAATTAAGTATATTGGATGGGTGGATTATAATCATAAAACACAGCTAGTTATCAATGCCGGAGAGCCTTTTGATTTAATGTTTACGAGTTCATGGGCGAATGATTTTTCACAGAATGCACAAAAAGGTGCTTTTTTGTCGTTGGATGATTTACTACCTGTATATGGAAAGGAGATGCTTCAGAATATTGACTTAAGGTTTTGGGAAGCCGCAGAGGTACATGGAAAGATTTATGCAGTACCGAGTGAAAAAGAGATTGTAAATATGCCAATGTGGACATTTACCAAAGAGTATGTTGACAAATATCAAATTCCGTATGAAAAGCTTCATACGTTAGAAGATTTAGAACCATGGTTAAAATTAATAAAAGAGAATGAACCAGATGTTATTCCGCTATATTTAACCAAAGATTTCTGCCCTCCGATTTATATGGATGAAATTATATATCCATTAGGCATTGAGTATTCCTATGATACGAATAATCTAATTGTTAGTAATTTGTTTGAAACAGAAACCATGAAATCAACCTTAAGAACACTTCGAGAGTATTATTTAAAAAAATATATTAATTGGAATGCAGCCACAATCTCAGATGATAAAACCGTGAAGCGCTTTGTAACGAAGGGTGATGGGCAGCCATATGCGGATCGAATTTGGTCAAGAAACCTTGGTTATGAAGTAGTGACAAGTACGATCATGGAAACAAAAATTTCTAATTATTCGGCACGTGGTGCCATGACAGCGATCTCAAGAACATCAAAGCACCCAGAAAAAGCAATCCAATTTTTAAATCTATTAAACACCGATGAGTATTTGCGTAATTTGATTAATTATGGAATAGAAGGTGTACATTACGATAAAGTAAATGCTAGTGATGATGAATTAAGAAGTGTCGAAGGTTCGGATCATGTTTATCCATTTAAAATTAGATATAATAATGACAATATGAAACGTTATGATGTTCCTTATTGGGTGCAAGGTGGTCTATTTAATACTTATGTTCCTGAGGGAGAACCTCTTGATAAATGGCAGAAGTTCAGAGAATTAAATAAGAATGCAGAGACAGCACCAACGTTCGGCTTTGATTTTGATTCAGATGCTGTGAGCTCTCAAATAGAGAAAATTAAAAGCGTAATGAATGAATTTGTTCCGCCACTTTATACCGGTAGTGTAGAACCGGATGATATTTTACCTAAATTGCAACAAAAACTAAAAGAAAATGGAATAGATAAAATACAAGAAGAGATTCAAATTCAATTAGATGAATGGAAGATGAACGGACAATAGGCTTTTCATATTTCATGTGGAAATGCCAAGGCTATGGATTCCAAAGTAGCTATCAATAATCAAAAAACAACAAGAATATCGCTTGTTTTCATATTTTGAAATGATTATGATGGTATTATAAAGGAGCGATACCATATGCAATTTAATATGAGACATAAAATGAAGTTATTGAAGTCCGGCTCAAAAGTAGATCTTTTTTTGGAACGACAACTTGGCAGTAAGCTGTTTACATATAAAAAGATTTTTACTATGTTAATTCCACTGATATTGGATTCATTCTTCATAAATGTAATCATTTTACTGACAACTGCTATGATTAGTTCTTCCAGTCAAGAATCTGTTTCAGCAGTTAGTATGATAAACCCATTGTCTCTGATAATGTGGTCTATTTTTAGTGCAATTTCCGTGGGCGGTACAGTAATTGTTGCACAGTATAAGGGGAGTGGTAATGAAGCAAAAATCCGAGAAGCTGCAGGGCAGGTCATGCTGGCAACATTTTTGGTGGCGATTGCTTCTTGCATAATACTGGTAGCATTTTCAGACGTACTGGTGCGGCGGATGTTTGGTGCGGCTGATCCAATTGTTATCAATAAAGCACGTGGTTATCTTATTGGTGTAGCCATATCACAGATATTTCTTTCTGTTTATATGGGGGCATTTGCGATATTTCGTGGCATGGGTGCGACAAAGATATGTTTGTGGTTAACGATTATTATTAATGTGATACATTTGTTAGCAAGCATGTTGTTTTTGAATGTTATGCATCTTGATATCTTTGGAACAACGCTTTCGCTTAATATAGCACGACTCATTGGTAGTGTGGTAGCAGTCTGGTTATTAATGTATCCCAAGAGTATATTACGAATCTATCCTCGTAATATTTTTAGAATCAACAGACCGATTTTAAATTCGGTGTTCAAACTTGGAATTCCATTTGCACTTGAGCAAGTATTTTTTAACGCTGGGAGCATGATAGTACAAACCTACATCGTGAGCCTAGGTACAATATACATAGCAGCAAATGCCATTGCAAATTCAGCATTTTCTATTCTATATTCTGCAGGACTTGGTGTGGGTACATTAGCGACTACCATTGTGGGACAATGCATAGGTGCTGATGACGATTCATTAGCACGACATTACGGTATGATAATGGTTAGGCTTGGAACTGTAATCTCAATAGTTTCAATCATTGTACTATTTCCGTTGATGCCGATAATATTAAATTTGTATCAGGCACCGGAAGAAACGCTTTCTATAATTAATAAACTATTGCTTATCGCTATAATCCCTATGCCGTTTTTTTGGTCATATTCCTATGTAATGCCATGTGTACTTCGATCAACTGGGGATGCAACGTTTAGTTCATTGGTTTCTCTGATTACTATGTGGAGTGTCCGTGTAGGTCTTGGTTATATATTTACAATCAAACTTGGCTTTGGTGTACAAGGCGTTTGGATCTGCATGGGATTTGAATGGGTGGTACGGGCTCTGATTTTTTATTTACGATATCGATCGGGTGTATGGTTGTTAAAAAAAGTGATAAAATGAAAAAAATATCTTACTTAAAGGGATGTTCTGATCCATGCACTACAAAACTGTTTTGCAGATACGCTGGAAGGATATCATTTAGTAGAGATGCGTTTCTATATTATGACAGATTTACAGGAAATATCATGACAGGAGAATAATAATGCAGTATGAAGCAAAAAAGCCAGAGGAATATTTGGATTTACTGGAGAATGATTGGAGAAAAGAGAGGTTATTAGATATCAGACGTATAATTTTGGAATATGCTCCTGAGCTGGTAGAAAGCATTCATTATAAAATGTTAAGCTATGGCAATGAGTTAATAAAAGTCTTTTATTTGAATGCACAAAAATCTTATGTTAGTTTATATGTAGGTACAATAGAAAAAGTAGAGAATTCAGATATATTACTGGAGAAATTTAGTTACGGAAAAGGCTGTATTCGTATAAAAAAATCCATTGATATTTCAAATACCGGACTGGAAACTTTTATCAAACAGACGATTGATATATGGAGAGCAGGCGGTGACACATCATGTTACTAACCTGCACGAAGTTCTCCAATAATGACAGATAATGGGAAATGATGGGCTTACAGCGATCATTTTGGACAGATTAAGTTGATATAAAAAGCAGAAAGTTATACTATTATAGTATAGATAGTATCACTTTCACACAACGAAAAGTGTAAGCTAGTACCTAGGATTGATGATAAGAATAGGAGGGTATAGTGTTGAGGAAACTACAAATCATTTTATTATTATTGCTTCTGATTACATTATCTGCGTGTTCAAGCAAACATAAGTCAGGTAACAACTATTATTTATCAATTACGATTCCTAGGGAGGATGAAAATTCCTCTGTAGAAAGTGGCATCTCTATTAGTAGTTATACTTACGACTTAAGCACAGGGGAAATGGAGGAAACCGATACAACGATTGATTACACCTCTCAATATGCGTTAGGTGTTTATAGCAAAGAACATAATAGCATCTATTATTCGGAAAGAGTCTATAATGAAGCAGGGAATTATGGAGATGAATTATTCTCTTATAATTTAGATTCAAAAGAGACAAAACAGCTAACAACGAGTCTATTTGCCATCAATGATATTATTCCTACTACGGATAAAATTTATTTGATAGCAAAAAAACGACGGACAAGAGAATTGCATATCATGTATTATTCTCTTACAGAAAACAAGTTAATAGAACCGAATTTAGATTCAGATTTCAATTTTGCTTTAATTTCCTATGATGCTGTTAGTGATTCCTTGTTTGGTGTTGCTTTTTTAAAAAGCGAGGATGAGAAAGCAATGGATATAGCGAATACAAATCAGACGACGTTTATTCCTCCAGACTATTATATTTACGATTTTAGTAAGGATTTTTTAAATCCATCCTTGATAGTAAAGACAGATAAAAAGTTAATCCGAAGATTTTGCTACTCTAATGAGTATGGACTATTTTTTACTGAGGCAGATCGATCCATCAATGATGATAATGTTGAATACGCTAGCTATACATGGGATATCAAAGACCAGAAATTAAAACCTGAAAAAAATATTGATGAGTTAATGTATATCGGAGATACCCTTTGTGCCTATCAAGATGCACTTTATTTTCGAGGAGTTGGTTCAGATGATACCTGGGGAATCTATCAATACAATAGAAAGACAGAAGAAGTGAAACGTATTTTTTCTCCAGAAGAAGGGTTTATGAATGGATTCGTAATGCTATCTGAGTAATAATATTTTAGAAGATAATTAAATTGATTGCTGGCTCAAATTATTCTATGTATTTAGTGATAAATGATTTGTTCTAATCAATAATAAAATTTTGACATAATCTAAGAGAAAGACAAAGGTCATTGGGACGATTTTGTTAGGGGAGAACTAAAATGTTGAGAATTATTAAAAAAATATCGATTTTAATCTTTTGTTGTTTAATCATATTTTTTGTGATTGCAGT
This sequence comes from Lachnoclostridium phytofermentans ISDg, assembly GCF_000018685.1. NCBI lineage: Bacteria > Bacillati > Bacillota > Clostridia > Lachnospirales > Lachnospiraceae > Lachnoclostridium > Lachnoclostridium phytofermentans. The sequence goes on from NC_010001.1 coordinate 2,127,333, forward strand.
AATATATCATCATATCATGCTAAAAATTGAAAAGGATAAAATAACGCATGTTGGAACATCGGTTGAAGTTGATGGTTATAACATGAATGTATATGTTGAAGGTAAGAAATCAGATACGGAGGCTACAATCGTATTGTTATCCGGATCAGGTGTGGCTTCTCCTATATTTGATTACAAAATACTTCTATTGTAGAAAAAATAAAGGAATTTATGAAAAACTAGTAATTACTTCGTTCTTCTCTACCGCTACTACATGATATGAATGACTGCATTTGGGGAAAAAAATGATGATAAGGTCTTACCATATTTAAGAGGTATCTTTTTTTGTATCCTTAAGGCATGTGAAACCCACAATTTTTTCTGAAAAAGAAAAACAGATAAAATATAAATAGTTCGCTCTAAGCTAAACAAAAGCTTAAGGCGGACTTATTTTTATATATAAATAAAAATGAGATATCATGAACTACCTTTGACTTTAAAACGTACAAAATCAATACTTATAAATCGCACAATTGGCAAATTGAAAAAGAAATAATGGACGATAAGAGGGTATATTATCTAATGAATTATAGCAGAATACTAATAATTTAGTTGGAAACAATATCCTTGGAGGTGTTTACATTATGATATCACGTAAATCAGTCATAACTTTCGGTATGGTAGCGATCCCGATTGGGATGTACACGACCACAACGGACAATGACATCCGTTTCAATCAGCTTCATAAAGAAGATAATAGCCGTATTCGATATAAGAAGACCTGTGCACACTGTGGTAAGGAGGTTAAAACGGAGGACATTGTAAAGGGCTACGAGTATGATGATGACAAGTATGTTGTCATCACAGATGAGGAGATTGAAAAAATCAAGACAGAAAAAGAAAAATCCATTCAGATTCTACACTTCGCACAATTAAACCAGATTTCCCCCGTTTACTATGAAAAAACCTATCAGGCTGTACCTGAGACAGGGGGTGAAAAAGCCTTCGAGTTGCTCCGCTCCGCACTGATGGCAGAACAGAAAATAGCTATAGGTAAGACTGTTATGGGTACAAAGGACACACTAATGGCGATTATCCCTCGGGAGGATGGTATCCTTATTTCCACGATGTTTTATGCTGATGACATCAAAGCGATTCAAAAACAGTATACGAAGCCTGAGGTAAACGAACAGGAGTTTAATATGGCTAAATTGTTGATCAACTCCATGGATACACCTTTTGATCCATCGAAATATAAAGATGAATATCAGGAGAGACTGCGCTCCCTTATTGAGACAAAAATTTCTGGTAAGGAGATTGTCGCCGCAGAACCAGAAAGTGCCGGTAAAGTAATTGACCTCATGGAAGCTCTCAAAGCCAGTGTGGAGAAAGCACAGAAAGACAAGGAAACGGCGTGATTTTATGACTACAAAACTAAATGAGTACAACCAAAAAAGGAACTTTGAAAGAACCTTAGAGCCGGAAGGAAAAACAGAAGATTCTGAAGAAAGTCTAAGATTTGTCATCCAGCACCATATGGCCCGTAAAGAGCACTATGATTTTCGACTGGAATGGAATGAAGTTCTTTTGAGTTGGGCAGTACCTAAGGGACCATCTTTTGATACACATGATAAGAGGCTCGCCGTACAGGTGGAAGACCATCCTCTGGAATATAGGAACTTTGAGGGAACTATTCCAAAAGGGGAGTACGGCGGTGGAGTAGTCATGCTCTGGGATGAAGGCTTTTGGGAACCTCAAGGAAATGTCGAGGAAGGACTCCGTGAAGGCATGCTGAAATTTGTTCTGAAAGGAAAGCGGCTTAAGGGAAAGTGGGCCTTGGTCCGGCTGAAAGCAAAGGCCAGTGAAGCAAAGGATAACTGGCTTTTACTGAAAGAAAAAGATGAGTATGTTAAAAATACGGATGGGATATCCGAATTTATCACCAGTATCAGAACTGGACGCACCATGAAGGAAATCGAAGAAGGGGAAGAAGAAAAAATCATGAGAAACCCCTTCCATATGGTGGATGCTCAGCTCGCCAAATTAGTTAATACGGTCCCTGAGGGTGAGGACTGGCTCTATGAGTTGAAATATGATGGCTATCGAATTATTGCGTTTGTGGAAGGAAACAGTGTACGTCTAATCACCAGAAATGGTAATGACTATATGAGGCGGTTTCATGATGTTGCCACTTCGCTTATTGACCTTGCTGCTGGAAGGGCGATGGTACTGGATGGAGAAATGGTAGTTACAGACCCATCGGGCAAAACAGATTTCCAGGCTCTGCAAAACTATATGAAGAATCCCAAGGGCCAAAATCTAACGTATATTGTTTTTGATCTTCTTGCACTTAATGGTGCGGATCTTCGAGGACAACCTTTGATTCATAGAAAAGAAATGCTTGAAGCTTTGATGAAGGATGCCCCTAAAAACCTCTACTATAGTCGATATGTTAGAGGGAACGGAAAGGAAAGCTTTGCGGTAGCCTGTGCGTCAGATATGGAAGGAATCGTAGGTAAAAAAGCCGATTCCATCTACAGCGGAACCAGGAATGGTGACTGGATTAAACTCAAATGTGATAAAAGACAGGAATTTGTCATTGGAGGATATACACTTTCCGACAAAAAGGTATGGGGAATAAGTTCTCTTCTCCTTGGCGTCTATGAAGGTGAGGAATTGGTCTTTGCCGGACGTGCCGGTACTGGGCTAAGTGAGTCTGATATGAAAACTCTTGAGGAAAAATTTGAGAACATAAAGAGGATGGCCCCGGTTTTTAAAACTGCACCTAGTCCTAAGTCTAATGAAAAGATTACATGGCTTGAGCCAAAGCTGGTTGCGGAAATCAAATTTGCTGAATGGACGAAAGACAATCTATTAAGACAGGCAAGCTTTAAAGGTATACGAACAGATAAGGATCCTATGGATATAAAAAGGGAAAAGCCGGAGGAGGAAATACAGTCCCAATCCTCTGAAAAAGAAGTGGAGAAACCAATGGGAGTAAATGCAAACAGTATTATTATCGAAGGAATTAAAATTTCCAATCCGGATAAAGTGATGTTTGATGACCCTGTAATCACAAAGTTAGATGTGGTTCAGTATTATGAAAAGGTTTCGGAGCTTATGCTGCCGTATGTGAGTCACAGGGTTCTCAGCATTGTACGCTGTCCCAAAGGAGTTTCACAGACATGCTTTTATAAGAAGCATCCCGGTGCGGGAAGCAAAGGGATTATTACAATTCCCATTACTACCAGCAGTGGGGAGACAGAAGATTACTTCTATATTGAGAATATTTCAGGGCTTATCTCTGAAGTGCAGATGGGTACACTAGAATTTCATACCTGGGGAAGCCGTATCGATGAGCTTGAAAAGCCTGATGTGATGGTATTTGATTTGGATCCGGATGAAGGAATGGATCTAAGCCAGGTCCGCCAGGGAGTACTGGATGTTAGAAGTATTCTTAACGAACTTTGTTTGAACTCGTATCTCAAGACCAGTGGCGGCAAAGGATATCATGTAGTAGTCCCTTTAAAACCGGTTGTTAATTGGAATGTGTTTAACGATTTTGCAAGGCGGGTTGCCGAAGTTATGGAGAAGAAGTGGCCTGACAGATACACAAGTAATGTCAGAAAGGCTAAGCGTACAGATAAGATATTTATTGATTGGATTCGAAATGGTAGAGGCGCTACAAGTGTCGCTCCCTATTCCGTAAGGGCGAGGAAAGGTGCAAGGGTTTCCATGCCTATTGCATGGGAGGAACTTGACACAGTTGCTCCCGACGGCATCACTATGGCGGATGCACTTTTGAGGTTAAACGGCAAAGACCCTTGGAAAGATTTTTTCCAGAATAATCAGATGCTTAAATAACATCTCTTTATAGTAAGTAATATCTTAATCATGATTATACAGGATAATTCAAAGGCATCAAGATAGCAATATTTTGATGTCTTTGTTTTTTGACTTTTCGATAGTTCAAAAGAGAGCATACTGCTTTGTAGCTAAACAGCGTAACTCGCGTTAAATTTCCTAAAAATGTAGGTTTGTCTATTTTATAACGTTCGTTGTCAATGGTTACACCTGGTGCTATAATCATTGAGGCTTTATATCAATGATGCATTGAGTTGTTAATCAAGCTATTACCTTATGCATATTGATTTTTTGCTATTATCATTATAGGTACTCAAATAACTTAAGTAAGGTGACGTAAAATGAATGCAATCACAGTATTAATCGTTTTCCCTCTTTTAGCGGCCCTGTTGATATTCCTTACAAAGAATAACACAGTAAGAGACATGCTTGTACGCATTGGTGCCGTAATTACCGCTGTACTGACATTAGCGGTGGTAGTACTTTATTTTAATGACGGAATATCGTTCAATTATCCTCATGAGGAAATTATGGATTACATAATGGTCTTTGTTGAGATTGCGGTAGCGATTTTTGTTATTACAATCGGTTTCAAGAATAAAAAGTATCTGGTATCTGTTTTTTCTTTGACTCAAACATCAATGATTCTGTGGTTTGAATTTACCCAAAAGAATGGAATTGAAGTTGAGCATGCCTTTATTCTTGATAAGCTTTCAGCTATCATGATTCTGATTATTGGAATCGTAGGAAGTATGATTGCACTGTATGCAGTAGGCTATATGAAAGCATATCATGAGCATCATACGGATATTCCGGTAAGAAAGAACTTTTTCTTATCCATTCTGTTTTTATTCCTGTCCGCCATGTTTGGACTGGTATTAAGTAATAATCTTACATATTTATATTTCTGTTGGGAGGTTACTACATTATGTTCCTTCTTATTAATTGGATACACTAAAACACCTGAAGCAAAGAACAATGCGTTCCGCGCACTTGTTTATAACCTTGGTGGTGGTCTAGCCTTTGCTTTGGCAATTGTATATATAGGAATGAAATTTAGCGTCTTGGAGTTATCAACTCTTGTTGCCATGAAGCCGGAGGTAGCAGTACTTATTCCCGTATTTCTGCTTTCAATAGCCGCACTGACTAAGTCAGCACAGCTACCTTTCTCAAGTTGGCTGTTAGGTGCCATGGTTGCTCCTACACCTTCTTCCGCCTTATTGCATTCTGCAACAATGGTGAAGGCAGGTGTATATCTTGTCATCCGTTTGGCTCCGTTACTTGGTGACTCCGCTGTCGGACGTGTTGTAACTCTTGTCGGAGGTGTTACCTTCCTAGCTTGTTCCCTGATGGCAATCACCCAAAGCGATGCAAAGAAGATTCTAGCATATTCAACGATTGCCAACCTTGGTCTAATCGTAATATGTGCAAGTATTGGTACGCAGGAATCCCTATGGGCTGCTATTTTGCTTATCATCTTCCATGCGGTATCCAAATCCCTGCTGTTTATTACGGTAGGTTCTGTTGAGCACCAGATTGGCAGCCGTAATGTTGAGGATATGGGTTTACTGTTCCGTGTATCTGATAAGCTTGCTGTTTATATGATAATTGGTATTGCCGGAATGTTCTTGGCTCCGTTTGGTATGTTGATTTCCAAATGGGTGGCGATGAAGGCTTTTATGGATTCAAATAATATAGTAATCGTTATCATGCTTGCATACGGTAGTGCTGCTACACTATTTTACTGGACAAAATGGATGGGTAAATTGGTAACCAGAGCAAGAGTGAAAAAACATCATGAGAAGCATGAGTTTAGTTTGGATGAGCACATCCCGATTTTTATTCAGGCTGCCCTTGTTGTGATTTCCTGCTTTACCTTCCCATTAATATCAAAATACGCTTTAGTTCCATATTTAACTCAGCTATTCCATAAGGAAGCCCTAATTCCGATTGGTACTAGCGATGTTAAGATTATGCTATTTATGCTTAGTATGCTGATTATTCTTCCTATCGGCTTTATTCCAATCTATCGCGGAACAAAGCGCAGAAAGGTACTTGTTTATATGGCAGGAGCAAATACCGGAGATAATGAAAGCTTCCGTGATTCCTTAGGGAATACTACAAAGGTTGACCTTCGTAACTGGTACATGGAAGGAATATTTGGTGTAAAGAGATTAACTCTTTGGGGTAATCTGATTTCAATCGGTCTTCTGTGTGCCGGTGTAATTCTACTAATTGGAGGCTTGGCTGCATAATGGTTATTCTATTAGGTATATTGTTTATTATTTTAGCTCCGCTGGTTGGCGGTCTTTTGACAGGGATTGACCGTGTTATCACTGCAAGATTGCAGGGAAGGCAAGGGCCGCCTGTATTACAGCCTTTTTACGATGTATTCAAGCTAATTCAAAAGGAATCTATTCAAGTGAATTCCTTACATCGTTTTTATGTATATTTATCCTTGGTATTTGTAGTATTTACCTCCGGGATATTACTGGTTGGTGGAGATATGCTGTTGGCTGTTTTCGCCCTGACCTTAGGCACCGTATTTTTTGTTCTGGGAGGTTACTCCACCAGATCCCCATACAGTACCATTGGTGCAGAGCGTGAGTTGCTTCAGATTATGTCTTATGAACCCATGGTATTATTAACTTGTGTAAGCCTTTATTATGTGAAAGGTAGCTTTTTTGTAAAAAATATTATTGCCAAAGATGTTCCTGCAATTATTTATCTTCCGGGCGTATTCATTGGATTAATTTATATCATTACCATTAAGCTTAGAAAATCACCCTTTGATCTTAGTACGTCACATCATGGACATCAGGAAATCGTTAAGGGCATTACCACAGAGTATTCCGGCAGAGATCTTGCAGTAATTGAGATTACCCACTGGTATGAGGTTATCATTACATTGACCTTGGTATTTGTATTCTTTGCGACCTCCTCAGTGCTTAGTCGCGTACTTGCAGTAGTTGCTTGCTTAGTCGTATATTTTCTTGAGATTGTCATTGACAATGCTTTTGCACGCTATAAGTGGCAGCAAACCCTAAAATATTCATGGATTGTTACTGGTGTTCTGACAACACTAAACCTGATCGTATTGTCCTTCTTCCACTGATTTGCAGTAGAAAATACGGAATGTAGTATCCATTAACTTGATATGTGCATTGTCTCATAACGAGACATTAGCAATGCAGAAATGAGGAAAACTATGAAGTTTGTAAAAAAATCACCTTGGATTATACATTATGACGGATCCAGCTGTAATGGGTGCGATATCGAGGTTCTTGCCTGTCTGACACCTTTGTATGACGTGGAACGTTTTGGAATTATTAATACAGGTAATCCAAAGCATGCCGACATATTATTAATTACCGGTAGCGTAAATGAGCAGAATATTCCTGTAGTTAAGCAAATATATGAGCAGATGGCAGAACCGAAAATTGTTGTGGCAGTAGGAATTTGTGCAAATTCCGGTGGCATCTTCGCAGAGTGCTATAATGTATCCGGGGGAGTAGATAAGGTGCTGCCTGTTGATGTTTATGTACCTGGTTGCGCAGCAAGACCAGAGGCAATCATTGATGGTGTCGTAAAAGGTCTTGCTATACTGGAAGAGAAACAAAAGTATGCAAGAAAGAAAAATTGAGTCTACGTAATCTGTGACTTAATTTTAACATTGAAATCAGAGAGGAAAAGTTATGGGTCTACATACTATTCAACCAATTGAAACGAAGGAATTGTTATCCGAGACACTGCGTCTTAAGAGTGAAGGATACCGCATCGTTGCTATTTCCGCTACCGGTCTAGCGGGCGGAGCCACGGAGCTTTCCTATTCCTTTGATAAGAACTATGATTTAGTAAGCTTGAGATTTATTGCAAATGCAGAAGACGAGTTATCGAGCATCAGTTTAATTTATTCTCCTGCTTTTCTATATGAAAATGAGATTAAAGAACTTTTTGGCGTAAACATTGTAAATATCTCAGTTGATTATAATAATAATTTTTATACAATACCGGTGGAGACACCGTTTAAGAAGGCAGGTGAGGAATAATGGGAAAGAGAACAGTAGTACCCTTTGGTCCTCAGCATCCGGTACTTCCGGAGCCAATTCATCTGGATTTGGTACTTGAGGATGAAACCGTTGTTGAAGCAATTCCTAGAATTGGATATATCCACAGAGGCCTAGAAAAGCTGGTTGAGAAGAAGGATTTTATGCAGTATACCTATGTAGCTGAGCGTATCTGCGGTATCTGCTCTTTCATGCACGGAATGGGTTATTGTATGACAATCGAAAGCATCATGAATGTGGAAATTCCTGAAAGAGCGAAGTTCTTACGTACGATTTGGGCTGAGCTTTCTCGTATGCACAGCCATACCCTGTGGCTTGGTTTGCTTGCCGATGCTTTTGGCTTTGAAAGCTTGTTTATGCATTCCTGGAAGATTAGAGAACAGATTCTTGATATCTTTGAGGAAACCACAGGCGGAAGAGTTATCTTTTCCGTATGTGATGTGGGTGGTGTAAGAAAGGATATCAATGCAGAGACACTTACCAAGATTGTCACCATTTTAAATAAGGTAGAGAAAGAGTTAAAGGAACTTACAGATGTATTCCTTAATGATTCCTCTGTAAAGAGCCGTACCAAGGGTGTCGGTGTACTAACCAAGGAACAGGCCTATGATTTAGGTGCTGCTGGTCCTATGGCAAGAGCCAGCGGTGTTGAAGCTGATATGAGATGCCAGGGTTATGCGGCATATGACAAGCTAAAGTTTAAACCGATCATTGATACAGCAGGTGACAGCTACGCTAGAACTTCTGTAAGAATCGGGGAGATATTCCAGTCAATTGACTTAATTAGACAATGTGTAGAATTAATACCAGAAGGTGATATCAAGGTAAAGGTTACCGGAAATCCGTCTGGTGAGTATTTTACTCGTATAGAACAACCGCGTGGGGAGGTAGTGTATTATGCAAAGGCAAATGGTTCTAAATTTCTTGATCGCTTAAGAGTTAGAACACCTACCTTTGCAAATGTTCCTTCGTTGTTGGAGACACTCAAAGGCTGTGACCTTGCCGATGTGCCGATTTTAGTTCTGACCATCGATCCTTGTATCAGCTGTACAGAGCGCTAAGAGCGCAGCGTGAAAATGATATTTCACGCATTAAGATTGTGCCTGTGTAATCAAAGCGTGCAAGAACGCTTGGCACAATTTTAAAAGGTATTGAAATATACCATGATAGGAGAAATTATATGTCTGTATTTAGTATGACAAAAACACTTTTTAAGAATTTGTTTCATGGACCCTATACGGTGCTTTATCCCATTAAGGCAAAGGATAAATTTGATCGTACCAGAGGTAAGATTGAAATTTCAATTGATGATTGCATCTTTTGCAGTATGTGTCAGAGAAGATGTCCTACCGGAGCACTTACGGTAGATAAGGCAAAATCATCCTGGAGTATTGAGCGCTTTTCCTGTATCCAGTGCGGTTATTGTACCGAGGTATGCCCGAAGAAATGTCTTCATATGGATAACCAATACACAACACCATCAGAAAATAAGATAAGGGATGAGTTTGTAAAATGCACGAATACCCAATCACTCAGCGAATAATTGAAGTAGCAGATAGCTATGCCAGGGAGAATAACGCGGATGAGGTTAAGATAATTAACCTTGTTGTAGGAGATTATTCCGGTTATGTGGCAAGTTCCATCGAGCTGTATTTTGATATTATCGCGGAAAGCAGCCGGTGTGCCAAGGCAAAGCTTCATATTGAACGTGTCACACCAAAGTTAAAATGTAACAAATGTGGTGAGTACTTCGAGAGAAAACCATTTTCCTTTGAATGTCCAACCTGTCAAGGGGAAGGAAGTCCAACGGAGATCGGACAGGAATTTTATATTCGGTCTATTGAGGTATAGATAGCTTTATGTCGCCAATGGCGATGGAAATGGAGTAATGTATGTCAGAAAACAGAGAAATTGAAATCATGGAATCAGTCTATGACAAAAACGATGAAGTAGCATCAAAAATTAATGCAGAGTTAACCGGAAAGAATATTTATGCCATTAACGTCATGGGAGCTCCTGGCGTAGGCAAGACCACCTCCTTAATCCAGATCATAAAGAGACTGGATGGAATCACCCCTTATGTCATTGAAGGCGATATTGAAGCGGACTTTGATACCAAGACACTTCAGTCCCTTGGTGTAAAAACGGTTCAGATCAATACCGGCGGTGCTTGCCATCTTGATTCTCCTTTAATCGGAAAAGCTGTGGAGGAACTAAAGGTGGATAACGGTGTTCTGTTCATTGAAAATATCGGTAACCTTGTTTGCCCTGCTGAATTTATGATTGGCGAGCATGCAAAGATGCTGATATCCACAGTAACAGAGGGCAGCGATAAACCATATAAATATCCACTTGCCTTTGAAAAAGCAAACATTATTATTTTAAATAAATGTGATTTATTACCCTATGTGGACTTTGACGAAGAATTCTTTATGAAGGGTGTCAGAGCATTGAATAAAACTGCTCCTGTGATTAAAGTGTCCGGTAAGACGGAAGAAGGATATGATGAAGTAGTAGCATGGATAAAGGAAAGAGTAAAATAATAGCATATCGAATCAAGGTATATGGAATGGTGCAAGGGGTTGGTTTCCGACCCCTTGTTTATTATATTGCAAAAAAACATCATATAAAGGGCTATGTCAGAAATGTTGGTGGCTATGTGGAAATCATGGCGGTCTCTTCAGCTGCGGATTTTTTGTATTTTATCACCGAGTTGCAGATGGATCATGGAAATGGTAGTGAAATCGTGAAGCTGGATATAGAAACGTTATCCGCGAATGTAGAATCAGTGAATAATGTTTCGATGGAGAATGAATCGATGGAGAATGTATCCCATACTACTGAAGCTTATGAGGATTTTGTCATAATCCATAGTGAGAGCAGTGAGGAGATTTCCATCCTTCCACCGGATCTTCCTGTGTGTCCTAATTGTCAAAGAGAGCTTAATGATCCAGCAAACAAACGATACCATAATCCTTTTATCAGCTGTGTTGCCTGTGGGCCGCGCTATACCATCATAGAAGAATTACCCTATGACAGGGACAATACAACGATGGTGGATTACAGGCTGTGCGAGGACTGTTACGAGGAATACACCTCCCCAGATAGCAGGAGACATCATGCCCAGACCATATCCTGCAATGATTGCGGACCATACCTGATCTTACAGGATAATACAGACCTAATCTTACAGGATAATACAGACCTAAATAAAAATAATAAGCATATTTTGAAAGACAGTCTGGGTCCAATTGCTGAAGATAACCACAGATTAATCAATCAGCAAGCCCTTCATCAAGCGGCTGAAATAATTAAGAGTGGCGGAATTCTTGCTGTAAAGGGCATTGGCGGGTATCATTTTGTGTGCTCACCCTTTAAAGAAGAAGCTGTGGTTAATCTAAGAAGACTGAAAGGCCGGGAAGAAAAGCCTTTTGCCGTGATGTTTGAAACCATAGACAGTATCAGGGAATATTGCAATGTGTCAGAAGAGGAAGAGAAGCTTCTTATGACAAAGGCAAGGCCGATTGTGTTGTTGTATATGCACAGGGATGTGATGGCACCTTCGACAAATAAGGGTAGCATCTATTGCGGTACATTTTTACCTTATACCCCATTGCAGATCTTATTAACAAGAGATTGCGGACCCTTAATTATGACCAGTGGTAATATCTCAGGATCGCCAATTATCCGTGAGGATGAGAAGATGCTTAGTTTACGGTCCCCTTATCTTCAGGGAGTGCTTTATAATACCAGAAGAATTGTGCGCTCCGTGGATGATTCTGTGGCAAAGATCATTGATCATAAGCCGCAGCTGATTCGCCGAAGCCGTGGCTTTGTACCATATCCCGTGTTTCTTCCATTAGAAGAGAAAAAAGCTTCCCCTGTGATTTTTGCCGCCGGCGGGGATTTGAAGGCAGCTTACTGTCTGTATAAAAAAGGCGCGGCAGTGGTATCACAGTATTTTGGTGATCTGGAAGAAGAGAGTGTTCTTAAAGAGTATATCCATTCCAGGGAGGATGTATCAGGATTATTAAAGATGAAGCCTACGTTAGCCGTATGTGATATGCATCCGAACTATCATTCCGCACATTATGCCGAAGCTCTTGGATTGCCACTTTTTAAAGTACAGCATCACCACGCCCATATTGCATCTGTCATGGCTGAGCATGGTTTAAATGACAAGGTAATCGGTATTGCCTTTGACGGTACCGGATATGGAACGGACGGTAACATCTGGGGTGGCGAGTTCCTGGTCTGTGAGGGTGCACAGTTTACTAGGGCGGCACACCTTTCCTATACCCAGGTTCTTGGTGGTGACCAGTCCATGAAGGATGCGAGGAAAACTGCCACTTGTTATCTGTTGAAATCAGGTCTTGAGGGATACATTACAGATGAGCGGACAGAGGTGATAAGAGCAGCTCTTGAACATAAGGTTAATACGGTTTTGACCTCAAGTATGGGACGTCTTTTTGATGCGGTAGCCTCTCTGCTTGATATCGGACAAGTCAATCGCTATGAAGGAGAATGTGCTGCCAATCTGGAACGAGAAGCTGTATTAGCAATAAGAGAAAATATTAAGGGGACAGAACTTACCTTTGCAATTACTCCAAAAGGTGAGATAATAGAGGTGGATTCGGATCCGCTGTTAAGAGCAATCTGTGAGCAGAAAGCAGTGACAGATGCAAGAGCTCTAGCTTTAGGCTTTCATTATGCAGTCGCAGATATGATACTTAACGTATGTCTACGCCTTCGGGAGCGGTATCATACGGACCGGATCGCCATTAGCGGTGGGGTGTTCCAGAATTCTGTATTAACGGAGCAAACTTGCAGGCTACTTAGAGAGAATGGTTTTACCGTATATTATAATCTTGCAGTTCCGCCAAACGACGGCTGTATCAGTCTCGGTCAGACGTATGTGGGCTTAATGCAATATCAGGATATGAAATAGAATAGTTGTCGTAATCAGGTGATTGACCGTAAAGGTCATAAAAGAAAGGTGAATTTAGCTATGTGTGTTGCAGTACCCGGTAAAGTGGTTGAAATTAACGGTGATATCGCCAAAATCAATATTATGAATAATATAACAGAAGCAAATATTAAACTGGTATCCGTAGAGCTAGGGGATTATGTACTGATCCATGCCGGTTGTGTCCTTGAGGTAATGAAGAAAGAAGCAGCTAAGGAGATACTTGATATTTTTGAGGAATTAGGAGAGACATTAATTGAAAACTCTTGAGCAGATAAAAGATGAATTGAAAAATTATGACGGCAGGCCGGTTAAGATCATGGAAGTATGCGGAACTCATACGGGCAGTATCTTTAAGCACGGGTTACGTTGCTTGCTGTCACCGAAGATACAATTAATATCGGGCCCAGGATGTCCTGTCTGTGTTACCAATGCTGCTTATATTGATAAATTGGTTGACTATTCCTTACAGGAAGGGCATTGTGTGTTGACCTTTGGTGATATGATGAAGGTAAAGGGCAGTCATATGTCCTTAACAGAAGCGAAGGCACTTGGAGGAAAGGTTGACATTCTTTATTCCCCACTGTCGGCAGTTAAATTAGCGATGGATAATCCGGGGACACAGTTTATATTTGCAGCGGTAGGATTTGAGACAACAACTCCTATCTATGCATTAATTATGGATGAATTGATAAAGAATAATATACATAATTTAAGGCTGTTAACTTCAGTAAAGACGATTATCCCTGCCTTGGAATTCATCTGTGAAAATGAAAAGGAAATTGATGCATTTTTATGCCCCGGACATGTTAGTGTAATTATCGGCAGTGATGCTTATGATAGTCTTTCGAAAAAATATCACAAACCCTGTGTCATCGCTGGCTTTGAAGGTGAACACATTCTTGGTGCTGTATATGAGATTATAAGCCAGATTAAGCACCAGAGCTTTAGCGTTAAGAATCTCTACACCAGTGTAGTAAGTGGAGAAGGGAATATAAAGGCACAGGAGTTGGTAAATCAATATTTTGAAGTAGTGGATGATGACTGGAGAGAGATTGGGGTGATACCAGGATCTGCACTTCGGTTAAAGAAGGATTACGAGAAATATGATGCAGGAAGCCTACTGGAAGCCTATGTATCCGTCGGACCAAAGTGCTGCCGTTGCAGTGACGTTATCCTAGGCCGGATTCAACCAGTAGAATGCCCGTTATTCAGTAAGGTATGTTCTCCCCTCAATGCCATTGGGCCTTGTATGGTATCGGTGGAAGGTGCCTGTGGAATCTGGTATAAAAACAGAGGGTAATCTGTTTCTAATTTATGGTGCGGACAGATAGTGGTACAGATGGATTCAGGAAGAAAAGATCAGATAAAAAAGGTGGCAAGAGAATGAAAATAAATATGTCTTATGGTAGTGGCGGGGTTCAAACTAGTAATCTGATCCACGATATCTTTTTAAAGCATTTTAACAATTCCATATTGAACCGATTGGAGGATTCCGCAGTTCTTAATGTATCTGGTAAAATTGCTTATACAACGGATTCCTTTGTGGTAACGCCTATGTTCTTCAAGGGCGGTGACATCGGTAAATTGGCAGTCTGCGGTACGGTCAACGATCTGACCATGATGGGAGCGATTCCGAAGTATCTGACCTGCGGATTCATATTAGAAGAGGGTACGGAAATTGAGACTGTGGAGCGGATTGCAGAGTCTATGGCAAGGGCAGCAAAGGAAGCAAAGGTGAAAATTGTTGCTGGTGATACCAAGGTAATCGAAGGTAAGGGCGGTGTATATATTAATACATCCGGAATTGGTGAGATCGCCGTAAATGGGGTAAGTGTGTCAGCTTGTAAGGAGGGGGACGCAATTCTTCTCTCTGGAAATCTTGGCGAGCACCATGCAGCAATCATGTCAGAGCGCATGGGAATACAAAATGAGATTTCTAGCGACTGTGCACCGTTAACAGGAATTCTAAACAAATTCATCAAAGAAGGGATAAAGGTTCATTTCATGAGAGATGTGACTAGAGGCGGACTTGCCACCATCTTAAATGAGATAACCGACAGCTCGAACTGTGGTGTCGAAATTGAAGAAACAGCACTGCCCATCAGTAATGAGATACGCGGCTTTTGTGATATCCTTGGGCTGGATCCATTATATATGGCTAATGAAGGCAAGATGATCGCCGTAGTTCCTGGAAAACAGGCAGAGAAGGCTCTGGAGGCCATGAGAAGTAGCGTCTATGGTAAGAATGCGGCAATCATCGGCAGAATAACAGAAGGAAAAAGTGTTACCATGAAGACCACTTTACAGGGAACCCGAAGAATTGATGTTCTTTACGGAGAAGGTCTGCCGAGAATATGCTAGATCAAGGGTAGGAACCATTGGCCATCCGATCACGCAGGAATAACTGCAAAATATTATCGACGCATCAATGCAATTATTTGCTAATAAGGGTTATCTTGCTATCACGATGAAAGACATTTGTGATAGCTGCGGCTTGAGCAGAGATGGGCTATATCGTCATTTTTTATCAACCAAAGAGGTCTTTATAGCTGAAAACAATTTCCATAATATGCATGAAGTGATGAAATCGGCGAACCCGATACTGGAAATAGTAGATTACCACGCAAAACTACTCCTTCACGAGTATTTTAAATTGTTAATGCATTATTAGGCTGAAAGGATTTAGCCGAGCTTTTATTTTGCTCATTATACTGGTCAATGAGGAAAGAAAGTCGAAGCAGGAAAAGCGTATTAATGTCTGAAAGGTCAACCTGGCTTAATTCAGTGATACGATTTAAACGGTAGACAAGTGAATTTCGGTGAATAAATAAACTTTCTGAAGTTAATTTAATGTTACATCCCTTATTTATGAAGACACATAAGGTCTTATACAGCTGGGAACTGTTTTCATGGTCATACTGACGGAGAACTGCCAGAGCAGGATGGCAGAACCGTCCTAATTTATCGGGATTCTTTGCTTCCGAAAACAAATCAAAAATCTGATAATTTTGATAGTGGTATACCAAACCTTCCGGGTTTAATTTATGACCCAACTTTAATGCAGCATGGGCTTGTTCATAATGGCTTACAAAGTTTTCAATACAAGCAAAAGAATTACTGATTCCAATTCGTATGTGTTCCTTTTTTGAAAAGCATTTCAATAGTTCTAGTAACATTAAATTCATTTCAGTATCTTCCTTTAACGGAATTACCGCCACAATACCGTTTTTATGATAAGTAACATGGGTACCGGGAATCTGTATTTTCAGATTCTTGCATACAGAGCTTTTTAAGTACTGTAGTCCAAGATATTTTGTAGGACGAATGAATAGAACCAGCATTTTGTCAGGAAAATGTAGTTCTGCCAGTCTTGGCATGATATCCTTTTCAGGCGCACCAATCAGCATATCATATAATAATTCATGATAAAGGCTGTTTTTTTCAAAAAGGTTAGGTGTATAGTACGCTATGGTGTAGCTAATAACATGGCTTATTATGCTTAGCATTTCAAAATGGTAAGGAAGAAAATTGTTCTCTCCTTCAATCATCAATAAGAACCCAATCTGAGTTTGATTATGAAAAACTTTACTGCTTAACTTACGGTAAGGGGATTTGATGCAGGTAACTTCAACAGCGGCTGTAGTCTGAGAAGCGTTACGTATAGATTTCAATTCTTTTACTTCACTAATAAATTCATAGCAGCAGTATCCCTGTTTCGTATTCTCTTTCCAAAGAGGATCGAGGACAGGGACAGAAGTAGAACTGGCAATGATTTTAAAGTTCATATCACAGAATAGTAAAGAATTTCCAAGCCTTACAGAGGCAGCATCAATAACGGCTTCAATGTTATGGGTTTTATCTGCGAGAGCAGTAAGTTCCTCAAAAATTCCAATCCCTTTACGAGTCGTTTCAATCAAAGCTTTTGCATCGTTGAATATAGTAAATAAAGAGTCTTCCGATACTAAAGCAATATTACCCACAGTGGAAAGGGGAGGCGCTGCAAGATCCGTGCGAGCAATTATGCATTGATATGGAACCGACACAGCGTTTGTTAATTGTTTGTCATAACCAAAGTAAAGAGTAGTCCTAATCGCATTATCATGTTTATTATCAATCAAAGCAACATCCTGTATTTCTAAATCTTCCCCTTGGGATAGGATATCAATTGAATATTCTTCTGAAATTCTTTCTATTAACTTCGTAAATGTCATATTTTTCCCCATTTCTGCGATGATCTGTATAAAATATAGTTTTACTATAGTGCACGATAAACAAATTGTCAAATATTTATCATTCATAATACACGTTGTCGAATTACTGATTTTAACGTATTCTTATGGCATTATAAAGGTTATAGCTTAATGCAGATTATTTCTTATATAAGAACATAATAGGAGGAAAAAGATGTATAACAAATTATTTGAAGTGGGAAGCATTGGAAAGGTAACTATTAAGAATCGTTTGGTCATGTCACCAATGGGATGTGGACTTGCCAATCTTGATGGGACACCGTCTGAAGACATGATTGAATTTTATGAAGCGAGAGCAATTGGCGGTGCAGGAATCATTATACCAGAGATTACCCGTATCAATGATGTGCATGGAGCAGGGCTTATGAGGCAGCTGTCCGTCACAAAAGACAGTCATATCGGTCCACTGGCTGAACTTGCGAAAGCAGTACATAAGCATGGTAGCAAGATATTTATACAGTTGCATCATCCTGGACGTGAAACGGTGTCTGCACTTCTTGGCGGACAGCCAGTAGTTGCACCGTCCCCTATTCCTTGTAAATTAGTAAAACAGGAGACACGTGCACTTACCATAGATGAAATAAAAGAATTGATTTCGCAGTTTATCGCAGGTGCAGTAAGAGTTAAAAAAGCAGGTTGTGACGGCGTAGAATTACACGCAGCACATGGATATCTGTTGCATCAGTTTCTGTCTCCTTATACAAATAAAAGAGAAGACGAATACGGCGGAAGTTTTGAAAATCGCCTAAGGATTATTATTGAAATTATCAATGGAATTCGGAAAGAATGTGGTCCTGATTTCCCAATAGGTATTCGATTAAGTGTAGAAGAATTTTTAGATAAGACAGGTGTAACAGAAGAGTATATCCATATTCAGGATGGTGTAAAAATTGCCATGGCTTTAGAGCAGGCAGGTATTGACTTTCTTGATATCAGCTGCGGATTATATGAAACAGGTATGACCTGTATTGAACCTATTTCTTTTCCACAGGGTTGGAGACATGACATGCTTTTAGCAGTAAAAAGTCATTTAAAAATTCCAGTCATCGGTGTATCTGTATTTAGAGACCCTGCAGTAGCGGAAAAATTCCTGGAAGAAGGTGTAGTAGATTTTATTTCCATGGGACGTTCTTGGAATGCCGATGAAGAGTGGGGTAAAAAAGTACTGGAAGGAAGAGAAAAAGAATTACGCAAATGCATCTCTTGCCTACGTTGCTTTGAAAGTCTGAATGAATATAATGCTGCCGGTATACCGCCGGAATGTGCACTAAACCCAAGATATGCAAGAGAACGGAAATATGGGAACCTTGTTCACGATACCAAAGGACACACTGCAGTAGTTGTTGGCGGTGGGCCAGCAGGAATGTGTGCAGCACAAACCCTTGCCCTCCGTGGTGTAAAAGTAACTTTGCTTGACCGTCAAAGTGAACTTGGAGGAACTGTTAATCTGGCTAAGAAACCACCGTTAAAAGAACGTATGCAGTGGATTGCTGATTACTATAACGGTGAATTTAAGCGTATTGGAGTAGAAGTAAAGTTAAATACGGAAGCAACTGCAGATATGATTATGGAATATAAACCAGATGCAGTAATTCTTGCTACAGGCTCTAACTCCATTATTCCTGGGAAAATTCCTGGTATAATGGGCAACAACGTATTTACGGTGGAATCGGTACTGTCAGGTAAATCAGCATTAAAAGGGGAAAAAGTAGCTGTTATCGGTGCAGGACTTACAGGACTAGAGACTGCAGAATATCTTTTTGAAGAGGGAAATCAGGTTACCATTATTGATATGCTTGACAAGCCTGCCCCCAATGCAAACCATACCAATGTAGCTGATGTCTGTGGCCGCTTGGCTAAATCCGGTGTAGAATATTTGCTAGGACATTCTTTAAAAGAGATAAAAACGGATAGTATTTTATTGGAGAGATTGGAAGACCATGCAGAAGTAAATGTATCTGCAGATGCAGTCGTACTTTCTCTTGGATTTAGACCGGATCAATCTTTGGTTTCTGAATTAGAAGCAAAGGGTGTAGAGGTGAAAGTAATAGGAAGTGCCATAAAAGATGGAACTATCGCTCCTGCAGTACGTACAGGTTATGAAGTAGGAAGGGATTTATTTACGGAAAAACAAAAAGCTCCAAGCTTTCTAACGTCCAAAGAGGAAATACAAAACTTCGGTAAGATATCTCTCATGGATAATCAGGAGGGACTCTACATCAGCTATCTTACTGACCCGGCAGCAATTGCAAAGATACTGCCTCCACCATTGAAACCATTTTCTATGCCGGTGGTTACCTTATCCATCTGTCATGTTAATAATCCATCATTTGCAGATGACTACTATGAAGCAATTTTGGGAGTTTATGCAACCTATGGTAAGTCACTTGGATTATATACGATGGGGCTGGTACTTGGCGGACCAGGAGCCGAGATGGCAGTACAATGCGGCCGTGATAATGGCAGTATTCCAAAGAAACTGGGAGGAGAATTTGTCATCCGAAGAAATGGTGATACGGTAACAGCAGGAGTAACCAGAAGAGGAACACAGCTTGTAGAAGCAACCATGAAATTAGGTGAGTATAATAATCCTCTGGCGGCTGCTCTCTATCAATTACCTGCAGCAGGTAAGCAGACATTTGGAGGCGGTTTCTATTTCCATTTTGATCGTATGCCGGATGAAAACGGAGTATCTCATTTCCTAAACGGAGCATTGCTTATGAATCAATGTGAATATAATTATCAATCATGGGAACCAGGAAATGTTGCGCTCAATTTAAAATCAAGCATTGATGACCCATGGGCAGAGCTACCGGTTAACACCATAATAGGTGGTGCTTATTCAAAGAACAGTTTGTTAGTACACAAACTTAATTTAGTAGAAAAGTTAGAAGCCAATGATGTAATTCCATATTTGTTAACCGGACGCTATGACCGTACGGCATTTATGGAAACAGGTCGTATTTAATTCAATAATTGGAGATATTATTTGTAGTCTCTATTAAAAGAAAGGATATATACAAATGGAAAAACTGTTTGATCTAACTGGAAAAGTAGCTGTAGTAACAGGAGCAAGTTCAGGGCTTGGAGCAGATGCGGCACTTGCCTATGCAAAAGCTGGAGCAGATGTTGCATTACTGGCAAGACGTATAGAAAAGCTTAATGAAGTAAAAGCAGAAATTGAGAAAATAGGAAGAAAGGTAGTTGCAGTTGGATGTGATGTTACAAATGAGGAAAGTGTAAAAACAGCGATGCAAACTGTGATTGATACCTTCGGCCACATTGATATTTTGCTAAATAATGCAGGAATTGCTGTTCGTGGTGGAGTAGACAGTATGTCAGTGGAGGATTGGGATAAATCCTATGATACAAATGTGAAGGGAATCTTTTTAGCAAGCAAATATGTAGTTCCACAAATGAAGGAAAGAGGCTATGGTAAAATTATTAATATCGCATCCGTAAATGCAGTAGTTGCGGATAAGTTTGATGCATTTATCAGACATTCCTATAATTCCTCCAAAGCTGCAGTGGTTGGCTTAACAAGAGGAATGGCAGCTTCCTATGCAAGATATGGTATCACAGTGAATGCCATTGGACCAGCACTTTTTGAGAGTGAAATGACGAGTGATACCTTATTTAAGTCAGAAGAATTTTTGAACAAATATAATACAATGAACCCAGCAGGACGTCCGGGAAGAAAAGGGGAATTAAATGGTACGGTTCTCTATCTTTCCAGTGATAGCTCCAGTTATGTTCAAGGCCAGTTCATAATCGTAGATGGTGGCGGAGCCCTTGTATAGAATTAGTATTTTAATTGGTAGTAGAACAGTTTAAGTTAGTTGATAGTCAGAAATTTATAAAATCATGGTTTAATTAATGATTAAAAGTGCCCGGAACCTTTGATTCTGGGTACTTTTTTGCCCGTTTTCATTGGTCGAAAACGGGGAGTTGGAGATAAAACTAAACGGGGATTTTTAAATTAGATGTTAATTTTTCGGATGACAGAATAATGTTATGCCTTTATAATCCAATATTGTAAAGAGTTAAAAAATTTAACCAGAAAACTTATGTTACAATAAATGAAAGAATGAAAAAGAGGTACCTAGCAATGATTAAGGATGAAAATAAAAAGCATCAGTATTATCAGGCGTTATTGAATAAAGATTCAAAGTATGATGGGATATTTTTTGCCGGTATTAGAACAACAGGTGTATTTTGTCATGCTACTTGCCCGGCCAAAAAACCAAGATATGAAAACTGTACTTTCTATGAGACAGCTGAAGAGGCTTTATTAGCAGGATATCGTCCGTGTAAAAGATGTAACCCTTTATTTTATCCTCAAGAGTTATCCCCATTGGTAAAACAAATGGTTTCACTAGTAGAAAAAAATCCAGAGAAGAAATGGAGAGATTCTGATTTTGCTGAACTTGGGATTCATTCTGCAACTGCCAGAAGGCAATTTAAGCAGAAGTATGGGATGACCTTTGTTCAATACGCCAGAGCAAGAAGAATGGGAATTGCTATGAAGACTATACGTACTGGTGAGAAAATTATTAATGCTCAAATAGATGTGGGATATGATTCTTCTAGTGGATTTCATGATGCATTTTCAAAGATTATGGGAAGAACACCGAAAAAATCTAATGAGTTTAAAATACTGTATGCTGATTGGGTTGATACAAAACTTGGGCCTATGATGAGTATTGCAGATGAAAAATATCTTTATTTACTTGAATTTGTTGATCGTCGTGGATTAGAAAGAGAGGTAGAACGCTTGCGAAACCGTCTAAATGCTTCTATAATACCAGGGAAAACCAACATTTCTAATTGTATTAAAGAGGAATTAAATCAGTATTTTGATAATAAACTTCTTAAGTTTGAAACACCGGTCATGCTTTTGGGGTCTGACTTTCAAAAGAAAGTCTGGGGAGAATTGGTGAAGATAAATATGGGTGAGACTAAGAGCTATAAAGATATGGCTATATCGATTGGCAACGCAAAATCTGTACGTGCTGTTGGTAATGCAAATGGTGCGAATCAATTAGCTCTTATTATTCCATGTCATAGAGTGATACAAAGTGATGGTTCACTTGGTGGGTATGGTGGAGGTATAGAACGGAAAAAATGGTTACTTAATCATGAAAATCAGAATAGAAACTTCTAATAACCAATGGAAAGCTCATGAATAAAAAGTTTGATGTTTTTAATTGATACTTTCATAAAATCATTTCATAGACATAATAGTTGCTATAATTTAAAATGAAAGTGTCATAAAAAAGCAAAAGGTCATGCTACTTATGCAACATAGACTTATTGCATATAACAGCTGCTGAAATCTTATTTTTCACATGCAGTTTCTGCAATATAGTCACGCATCACTTGAAAGATATGTCCTTTTGGAACTCTCATCATAAAATAATAAATAAATGGAGATAACTTATGGAACTAATTATATCAGGATACGGAGCAAAAACAGCGGATACCATCAAGGGCTTTATCTTGGAGGAAGATGGGGCATTTCATGAGAACTGGAAGGACAGCCTGGAGAATCCAAGCTTCGTATGCCAAGTAGACGGATATCTGTTTACTGTGACAGAAAATGATGGTGCGGTCATCTATCTTTACGGTCGAGAAGGACAGGGCTATCAACTATTGGATCAGAAGAGGATAGACGGTAGTGCACTTTGTCATATTACTTATTCCCCAAAGAACAAAGCGTTGTTTGGAGCTTGCTATGGCACTGGTACTTTATTTGCCGTTAGGGTGGAGTCAGGTCACTTTGGTGATATTCTTCATCACGAGATTCAGCAGGAAGGTACTGCACGGACCCGTGCTCATTGTGTCCTGTTAAATCATATGGAAGACAGGCTGGTTACGGTAAATATTGCATTGAATCGTATATTTATCTACGCAATAAATCAAGGTTACCTGACCTTGGAGCGAAGTATAAAGGCTCCGGAAGGCAGTGGACCAAGGCATGCCTTATTCTCTGAGGATGAGTCATATCTTTATGTAATCACAGAATATTCCAATGAGATATTTGTGTATGACTTAATGGATGAGGACAGACTGGTTCAGAGAATTTCAACCTTAACTAGCCAATTTAACGGCATAAGTTACTGCTCTACCCTTTGTTTCTCCCAAAATAATGCCTATCTGTATGCGGCTAACCGCGGAGCGGAGACCATTGCGCTGTTTTCAGTTAGTAGTGATGGAAGGTTAAGCTATCTTGAAGAATATGATTGTGGAGGACAGAATCCAAGACATATGATACTCTCAGAGGATGGCAAGAAGTTATTGGTATGTAACCAGAATTCCCATCAGGTAATCTGCTTTCAACTGGATACAGAACAAGGCAGTATAATTGGAAAGCTTGGAAGTCAGGATTTCACTTCTCCTAGCGGTATTCTTGAAGTTAAAAGATAGGAGTTATAAGAGTAGATATAAGATAAAGGAAGTGGCAATATGTGTCACTTCCTTTGTTGTTTATAAGTTGAAATTTAATAAGCATCATCAATGTTCATAATTGATACTTTTATTATATCATTTCCTTGTATTGCATGAAAATTCAGTATTGACGGCTGAAAATTTTAGTTTTATACTAATAGGAAAATAATTACATATTAGTAATATGTATGAAAGCATTGGAAAATCAGCAAAAGCTTTCGTTTATGACATTTTTCGTTAGGAATAGCGATGAAATATTATTCATAACTTCACAAAATACGCATTACAGTAAAGTCTTTTTGTACGGACGACGGAATACAATAGGAAAAGCAGTCTATTAGATGGGGTATTTTCGTAAACTAATTTGTTTATATAGAGGTCGTTCAAGTTAGTTGAAAGTATAATAAGGAGGGTAGATATCATTAGAAGAGGTTATCAAACACAAAGGATATCATCGTTGGCCATCTGGCCAGAAGCATTAGCACTAAAGAAAATCCCCAAAATCGAAAAAGGAGGTATTGATGAATGAAGAATAAGAGTATGAAACGTATGCTGAGCCTGTTAGTCAGCATACTGATGATCTTCGGATCAATCTGGTTGACGCCGGGAGTGGCAAGTGCGGCGGATATTGGTTCTCAGAAGCTGCAGACCTCAGAGGCAAATAGTGCTTATCAGGAAAAGAATCTAAACGGTATGCCCGTTGTGGATAATAAGAACTTTACGAGTGACAAAACACAGATTACAGCTAAACTGAGTACAGAACAATTTAATCTCAGTGATGAAGAAGTCGACTATGTAAACAAGCTGGCAGACTCTTTGCAAACACCGGTCGGTGCGGTTGGATTTACGGACCTTGGTTCCACAAACTCACAAAACGTTATCGTACAGTTTGATGTGCTGCCAAGCAGAATACTGAATATATACAATAAAATACATAACATAAAAGGCATAAACAGCGAAGCAACAGCGGCAGCATCACTGTCAAAGTTCAAAACGTCGCTTAAAAACTCAGGCATTAGCGTTAAATTCGGTTATGAATTCCACGACGTATTTAACGGTGTCGCTGTTACGATGCCAGCAAACATGATTGAAAAAGTCGCTAAGCTACCTGGTGTTTACTCTGTATCTCCGGACTATATGATGTATGCAGCAGACGACTCGAATGGATATGTTAATTTTAACGGCGTCGGTATGCAGGAAAGCCGCGAGGTGCTTCGTTCAGCAGAGCTTAACGATATGGGATTTGACGGCAAGGGCATCAAAGTAGGTGTTCTTGACACCGGTATTGATTACAACCACCCAGATCTGAAAGACAACTATAGGGGCGGACACGATTACGTCGGTGGGGCAGTAGCAAAAGTGGATTCGTCGGGTAATGTCAGCTTTATTGTTCCGGTCAGTGAAGACAACGATCCGATGGAAACAACTTATAAAGACTGGCAAGCTGCAGCTGCGGCTAATGGAACTACACTCTGCCCGGAAGTCAGCGCAAAGGGTAGTGAATATTATACAAGCCACGGTTCGCATGTCAGCGGCACAGTTGCGGCGGATGGTCAGAACACATCGTCTCCGTTTAATACATTAGGTATCGCTCCGAAGGCAGACCTGTATGTATACAGAGTGTTGGGACCTTACGGTTCCGGCCCGTCTTCGGGTATTATAGCCGCTATTAACCAGTCTGTTATTGATGGCATGCAGGTCATTAACCTGTCGCTTGGTGCTAATCAAAATACAGCTTACGGCGCGGACGTAATTGCGCTTAATAACGCATGTATCGCGGGTACAATCGTATGTGTATCAGCGGGTAACAACGCCGAGCCAAACAACACTCCTCCACGTCTTGGCTTATCGCTTGGTACACCAGGCACGGCTTACCTTCCAATTACCGTAGCAGCTTCAAACTACGGCGGTGGTGCAACAACATTTTATATGGATGCAGTTGCAAATTCATCTGCGAACGTGACAGCATCAGTTCCGTTTAATGTAGTTGGTCGAGACGTTACGAATGTATTCGCGGATAACCAGATTACAGCGGCAAACCTAAACTATGTGGATGGCCTAGGATACCAGTATACACTTGTTGTCGGACCGATGACTGGCAAGCTACCTGGTCCTACCCAGCTTGTGCAGCTGCAGGCGCTCGCGGACAACAGCCTAAAGGGGCAGATTCTTGTTGTTAAACGAGGTTCTCTGACCTTTACGGATCTTCCGCCGCAGGCCAAACGCCTTGGCGCGGGAGCAATCTTAATTATTGACAAAGATGCAGAGGAAGGCTTCATCTCTGGCATTACCATCGGTGGAGAAAAGATAAATCACCTACCGGTTCTCTCTACAACACACCAAGCGGGGGACGCGTTAGCTGCTTCCTATAATGCAGCAGTAGTATCATCTGTACCGGCTTATATCCGGATCGGCAATATGTCAAAGGTGCAGCTTGATAAGACACCAGCAAGCTTTAGCTCAATTGGTCCTGTTACCGAAACCGCTGGCATTAAGCCTGATATCATCGCTCCGGGTGTTGACATCATGTCGACCCAGCCAGCTTTTATTACGAATGCTGATCACAACAGTATCGACTATTCCTACGCGTATGCGCGTATGAACGGAACCTCGATGTCCTGTCCACATATGACTGGTATCAGTGTTTTGATGCGTCAGGCTTTCCCGAATGCCAGCGTCGCTGAAATTAAGGCTCGTTTGATGAACACAGCTGATCCGACGCTCATTACTTCTGGTGTTCCGGCTACGCCACAGGCCAGCGTATTTGAAGTTGGAGCAGGCTTTGTGAATCCGTACCGTGCTATTGTAACCGACACCTCGACCTATGTGACGGTGCAGGATGACATCCCTGGACAGAAGTCTGGCGAGATCCTCGTGAATCAGACGCTATCGTCCTTGAGTTTCGGTACTATTAAGCCAAGTTCAACAACAACCGTTAATTCCAGAATACTACCTGTGACCGTCCACAATACTTCTGTGAACGAACAGACTTACTATATCACCGGTGTTTATAACGACCATACCGGATATTCGCGTTCGAGCGTGGATGGCGTAACGATTAGTTGCACATCGACCGATGTTACAGTACCAGCGGGTCAGACCGGAACATTCGAAGTTTATACAACGGTTCCTGTGAACTGCCCGAAAGGTTACTATGAAGGCTATGTACATGTAACCTCGAATAGCGGTAACGATTATGTGCTTCCATTTGCATTTGCTACCGGCGATGCGCCGAAGCCATTTATAATCGATGACGCTTGGATTATTAAGCCTGTCATTACGGCAAACACGAATACAAACATCCGTTGCACAACCTACTCGAACACAACACCGTTCGCTTTGGCTTATGAGGGTGATTATCCGGGCGGTGCAATGGACATTTTGCTACTTGACTTAAATGACACACCGATTGGCTACTTTGGTACCTACTCCGGTATGGGCAAGGGAGACGGTACAGCGAAGCTTTACATGAACGCAATCACATACCAGTGTTATCCAATCGATAAGGATGGCAACATCGGAACGAAACAGAACATTCCAGAAGGAGCGTATCATATAGCTTTCGCGGATTCGGATTACTATTACCCATTCGGTGGGCTAGTTGTAGACAACCAAAGACCAGTTCTAACGTTTAACCCGACTCCAAACTATGAGTATAGCAATGGTGCAACTACAGTTCACATCACAGGTAGAATCTGGAGCCACGCTGGCCAGCTGCTTGTTGACAATAAGATTACTAGCGATAATTTGGCTGGCAGTCCGCTGATTGGACAGGAACTTAACGGTTTAATCATCGGCAGCACAATTTATCAATACTGCGACAAAGACGGTTACTTCGATATTCCGCTGAATCCTTCAACAGCTAGCAAGACCGGTATCCAGACATCTACCGCTTACGCACAGGACTACTATGCGATAACGTACTACTCACTGTTAGGCTCAGTAGTCTCCACAAAGACTGGTAACAACCGCACAAACGGAACGGTTAATTTTAACTACACGCAGTCTCCAGTATTGAGCGCTGTCGCAGCAACAAATAGCACTGCTGAAGTGAAACTCAGCTACAATCCGAGACTAATTGCTCCGGTTGCGGACGACTTTAAGGTACAATATTCCGTTAACGGCGGCGCATTTACCGATCTGATGACGACATCGTTTAACTATACCGCAGCAACCGCGATAGCAAACTTCACATTCGCTCCGTTCCCAGTTATATCGGAGGAGCAGAGAATTGTTGTCAGCGTTAGCTACAAGGGTGGCACAGCTGTGGAAGCAGCGGGGGTTGTTGTGCCAGCTGCTAAACTTGTCGGATTAACAGGTGATAATGGCTCGTTAATTGCTACACTTGATATGGTTCCGACTGATGGAACAGCATATCCGTTCGAGGTATCCTACACGATTAACGGTGGAGATAGACAGCTACTTGGTAACGCAACCTATCAAAATGATGGTACGGCAACATTTAACTTTACGCCGTTCGAGAAATCTTCAATCGCACAGAATATTGTAGTTTATGTCAATTACAAAGACACAGAGCTGAGTTATTCGTTCGGCCTCACAGTGGGTATGGGCACACTTGTACTTAATTACAACCTGTACCAGAATAAGAGCATATCAGCGAATGAATTTACAACTAGCGGCATGAAGTTCTTCCAGACTGGTAACTTTTTTGAATGTACGAAGATCAACGTAGCTGAAGCGAAGACCGAGTACGGTTACCATGGCTTATTGATGGCAGGCCCACATAGTGATCAGGTTGGTACATTCACAGCAAAAATCGATGAGCAAAACAATCTTACGTTTACTTATTACCTATATGATGGCTTAAAGACAACCGATACAGTTACTTTTGTTTATTCGTCAACTTTATTCACCTCGAAGAATCAGGGGCAGTTGTACAAGGATTATGCGAATACAATCCAGATACAAGAGAAAGGTGCTTCGACCGGTACGTTCATAGTCAATAATGTTACCGGTACTGAGTTCTATGTATACCTGAGAAGTGCGAACTCATCTGGAACCACGAAGGTTCTCGCACCGCCAGATCCGAATAAGGTCATTACACTGCAGCTTACGAACGATCTGACACCGCAGACTCTTTCGTTTACCTATGGCTCTACGTTAACACAGGTCATTCCAGCTGGCACCTACATGCTGGAGGGGTATGGTACAGTAGTTGTAACGCTCGATGGGGTTACGTATGTGGAGTATAATGTGAAGTAATGCTTGTAGAGTACTATAAGGCGTGTTTTATACTGACTACTAAAGAATGTATAAACAATCGGAGGCTGTTTGTGAGAATTGGCCTCCGGTTGCGTTTATAATTTTGCGTTTAAAATTCAACCGGATGTAGTTGCTTTTTGAAGACCAGACCCGATTGAGGAGGAATATTATGAAAAAAGTATTCGTATTATTCATGTGCATGTTTTTAGCCAGTTTTTTTTGTTCATGTTCTGTTAAAATTCGGAGCAATAGTAAGGAAGATGAAAGTGCTATGAAAGAAGATAACAGCATTGACTATCAAGAGAATAACTCATCTGATAATTTACAAATAAATCAGAAAAATCATCTATCAGAAGATAAGAAAGCAGAGCCTGTATTGGCTCAAGTTAAAGTGTATGAAGGCTTATATTTTGATGAAAGATATTACTCACAAGTGGGTATACCAGATTATGAATCCACCTTTATTTATCATGCTATTTATACCAGTAATATAACTGATACTTCTTTTGATTTTAAAATAGTAGAAATAGAATATTCAACTAAAAATGAAAAAGAAATTATTCCTATTAACACAGCTTACTTTATTGAAGATGGCAAACGAGCTGTCTATTATGGTGATAATCAAACCTTGTATTTTATATTTGATGATGATCAAATAGATCCTACAATTGGTTGTATGACTATTTCAGGATATGATCTATTAGAAGATACCAAATACATTAACAATCAAATACCAGGACATGAGGCTGGATAGATTTTAATAAATGATAGTTTAATAAGGGAAGTGACAATATATGTCACTTCCCTAGTAATTTATGTTACTGAAATCTGGTCTACAGTAATGTATATTGGAAATAGTTAAATTGAGGTTAGATGCGCTAACCAAGAAAATGGGGAAAGGGGCGGATATTGCTCCTTTCCCCATACCTTAATGGAGTTAATAATGCTTAGTTAAGTCTTACAGCATATATGTCATAAGGGTCAGTTTCATTTCCAAGCTTCACGTCAGGAACGGTTTTAACTGGGAGATATACGTCGAGAAGTTTATTATCTTCTCTGACATCCATAAGTTTATTGTCGACCTTGACATCCTCGAGCTTATTGTCAGTCTTGGCGTCCGCAAGAGTTATGTCGGTCTTTATATTATCGAGATATTTGTTAACTTGTTTACCTATTACGGTAAGTGTCTCGCCTAAGTTCACATCAGTAGTCTTGGATGAAACAACATCTACATACTTTGTTTGCTGGCCAATGTCATTACCACTAAGAATCACGGTGTATTTACCCGGAGTCAGTTGTGGAATGGAAAGCTCGGCATTGTTTTGGATTTTGCTTGTATAAACCAGAGTACCACTTGCATTTTTAACGACTATATCAAATTCAGCATCGTAGGCATCGGTTACGAGTTTCCTTGATACTTCTTTAGTCTCAACAAGTCTGTAGTTGCCGTATACGGTGTTAACCAACTTGTAGTCGCCGTACATAGTATTAACCAACTTGTCCTTTATAAAAAGTGGTTGCCTCTTTTATTGTGGAGTTGGGGTTCTCCGTTTTCAGCCTCGTTGATTACGCACAACGTGGTTAAGCGCATCATCTTCGGTTTTTGGTCTACAACAATATTTCTATCTTTATCTTCCATTCCGTGGCGATATCAGTTAATTATGGGTCGTGCTGAGAAATGGGAAATAATTACATTGTTAATTATGGGGTAATATTATTTATAAGTCAACAATTATAAAAACCTGAATTATTCATAAATTTGATATTTATCTTGCTATATAACCAAATATCCGCTTAGTTCGTGATGCTTGAAGCGAAATTTCTCAGATAGAGTGAATTTTAATTGTCTTTTTAAAATTTTATATGCTAAACTAAATATACAAAATAAGGATAACACCTATGAAATGAATTTGATAACTTTTTCAGAAGGAGTAAATTATGCTTAGATCGGAAAAATTAGAGAAAGTAAAAAAGGCTACACTTGCAATGCAACGCTGGCCTTGGGAGCAGGGGGTAGTAGCACAAGCATTCTTCGAGGCTGGCGATATTGAAATGGCCACTCTTATGGCTAGAGAAGCAGTGACCAATCAATGTAAAGATGGAAGACTCGGAATGAAGTATGAAAGAGGAGCAGCTACCGATCCTGCAGCAAACGGAGAGGTAGTGTTGCGTGCAGCTGAAATTACAGGAGAGGAAATTTTCAAGACTGCAGTTCAAAAAATGCTTAATTATCTGCTTTACAGGGCTCCAAAATCGAAAGACGGTATAATTTATCACAACGAGAATGAGGGCAAAATATGGGTTGATTCTTTCTATATGGCACCACCATTTTTAGCGGTAGCAGGATATCCCAAAGAAGCTGTAAAACAGATAGAAGGTTATAGAAAATATTTATGGAATAACGAAAAGATGCTTTATGCTCACCAGTGGGATGATAACCTTGGTCTATTTTCTCGTGAACTCCACTGGGGAGTAGGAAACGGTTGGGCAGCAGCCGGTATCGTCAGAGTATTAATAGCCTTGCCTGAGAAAATGCAAACTGAGAAAAGTAATCTAATAGAGTATTTAAAGGAAATAATAGATGGTTGCCTGGCTCACCAATGTGAAAATGGTTTGTTTCATGATATTGTAGACGATCCCTCAACATTTATTGATTCAAATCTAGCTCAAATGCTCAGTTATTCAATCTACAGGAGTGTTAAAAATGGCTGGTTAAATACAGAGTATATTGAATATGCTGACAAAATGCGAGAAGCTGCATGTCTAAGGGTGGATCAGAATGGCCTAATTCAAGGCTCCTGCGGAGTACCTGATTTTAACGCCCCAGCAACGGCACCAGAAATTCAGGCGTTTTATATTCTAATGGAGGCTGCTTATGATGACTATTACATGTCTTGAAGTGAAGGAGATTTCATGGATAATATGAACAATATAGAAAATGTAAAAAAAGCAATATTCAAATTCAGATAATCTAAATATAAGAATAACAATACATATAAAATACAGTATAAATATCAAATAAATAGATAAAAGCAATAAAACACGCCCAGCTCGGACGTGTTTTTCTTATACTAAATAATCCTAAAATTCTAATTCATTATCCGTATTTCGCAGCAGGTTGGTATTGGTGAGTCCGTATCAAAGGCCTGGCAGGCATCATGCTAATAATCGAGCTTTCGGTCAATCCTTCGAAGATTTTTATACTTGTTGCAATCAAGAATTTGTCTTTTCATTAACTTTTTATTTTACGATTTTTTTATACATTATTTTTATTTATGATTATATTTTATTTTTATTTTTTATTTTTCCTATTGACCTACAGTTAGGTGTAGGGTCTATACTTGCCGTAACGAAGAAAAAAGGAGAGTGAGTTTATGAAAGTGATAGCTATTAATGGTAGTCCCCGTAAAAATGGTAATACTAGTGAGGCACTGAGGATTATGGCAGATGAGTTGGAGGAGCAGGGCATAGAAGTTGAAACCATTCAAATTGGTCAACTAAATATTCATGGGTGCATTGGCTGTGGATACTGTTGGACTTCCGAAGAAAATCAATGTGTTTTTAAAGATGACATTGTCAATGAGGTTGCAAAAAAGATGAGAGAGGCAGATGGCTTTATTCTTGCATCCCCAACGTATTATGCAGGAATAGCAGGAACAATGAAGTCTTTTCTAGACAGAGCATTTTATACAAGTTCAGATTATTTTAAATATAAAGTTGCAACTTCCATTTCAGTTGTAAGACGTGCTGGTGGTGTAGATGTAGTACATCAGCTTAATAACTATCTTAACTTAGCTCAGACAGTTATGCCGCCGTCTCAATACTGGACAATAGCATATGGCTTGGAAAAAGGAGAAGTTCATCAGGATGACGAAGGTATTCAAACCATTCGTAAAAATGCAAGATTAATGGCTTGGCTTCTTAAGACAATTGACGCAGGAAAAGAAAAGATTCCTGTTCCGGTAGAAGAAGAGCGTGTTATGACACATTTTATACGATAATAAAATGTAGATAAAAACAATGATAAATGATAATAAATCAATAATAAATCATTACTAAAGTGATATTAAAAAATAATAAAATGACAATAAATCAGAAAGGATAATAATATGAAAGAAAATTTTTACACATTAAGCAACAACTATAAGATTCCGAACATAGGATTCGGTACATTTCGGACACCTAGTGGAGAAGAAACAGAGCAGTCTGTATTAAATGCAATCAAGGCAGGATATAGACATATTGATTGCGCTGCTGCTTATGGAAATGAAAAAAGTGTTGGTGATGCTATACGTAAATCCGGAGTGGGACGCGAAGAATTATTTGTAACAAGTAAGTTATGGAATGATGAAAAAGGATATGAAAAGACGATAACAGCTTTTAATAGAACCTTAGAGGATTTACAGCTTGATTATTTGGATTTATACCTTATTCACTGGCCTATTGCAAAAGCATCCAAGAATAACTGGCAGGAAGCTAACAGCGATAGTTGGAGAGCATTCGAGGAACTCTATAACCAGGGTAAAATAAAAGCAATTGGAGTTAGTAATTTTCTTCCACATCATTTTGAACCATTGTTGGCAACTGCCAAGATAAAGCCGATGGTAAATCAAATTGAATTCCATCCTGGAATGTTGCAAGAGGAAACCATAGCGTTTTGTAAGCAACACAATATTTTAGCGGAAGCATGGGCTCCATTTTCAAACGGACAGATTTTGAATCATCCGGTATTAAATGAAATTGCAGATCAATATAAAAAATCTGTAGCTCAGCTTAGTTTACGCTGGATTATTCAAAAGGGAATTGTTCCACTACCAAAGTCTGTTACACCAGAGAGAATTAAAAATAATCTTGAGGTATTTGACTTTGAAATCAGTGCACAAGATGTCCTAAAGATTGATGGACTAACCGATTGTGAAAGTTCGGGGCTTCATCCGGACAAAGTAGATTTCTAAGATTATCTGATATCTATCACTGTTAAGAAAATTTTTGCTTATACTATTGAATCAGTGAATAGGAAGAACATGAATTGAGTGCATTTCTTGAACAAGGGATTGCACTCTATTCTTGTCAATATGATTAAACTTTAAAATTAAACAAAAATTAACATATCATCTTTTGACTGTATGCATGAGTATGGTCAACAATTTGATGTTGTTTTTCCTCAATTGCAAGTAGCACGTGATGATATGCAGAACAATGCATCTACCAGGCGATTGATATCTTCATAGTTGTTAAACAGTCCGATCGAAGCTCTGACAATACCGTAACCTTCACCGCTTCGAAAGAGAGAAAACGCCTGTTCATCCGTAAGACCAAGCAAATCTTGAACATATAGATTAGCCCCACTTGTACCCGATGCTATATCAATGCCGTGCCCATATCCAAGCTTGTATGCAAGCGTTTGGTATGACATATTCTTAAGATTGAATGCAACAAACGGGACTCGTGTATTGTTATAAACGTCGCTATACAGAATGAGATTCGGAATTTGACATAGGCGTCTTATAAGGTGTCGGTATAGACCGCGTTCCCATTCTTCAACATTCTCCATGCCAATTTCATTTAGAAAACGGATTGTCTCGCCCATAGATATGATGCCAAGGAAGTCGGGGTATCCAGCCTCATACCTTTCTGGAGAACCCTTATATATGATCTTTGAACTGCTTACAAATTCAGTAATACCGGATCCGAACATCAATGGTTTATAGTGATCTAAAAATTCCTTGTCACCCACCAGAACGCCACCAGACTGCCCTGTGTAAAACTTATGGCCGTCAAATGATATAAAATCAATATGGGAGGTATCGTCATGAGGCTTCATGGTAAAGCTCTTGTGCTGTACAAGTTGTACTGCGTCAACGAGTATCTTAGCTCCATAACTATGGGCTAATACAGCCATGTCATATTCGGGTCGCGTTCATAATAAACCTGGCTGAGAATGTTTATGGCGGAAGTAGTGTTAGAGGTGTAGATAACAGTGTCCAGAGATGGGTTGGCACCGGAAAAGTCTATTACGATATCTCTGACCTCGTTATATTTTTCTGTGAGTTGAGCTGATAAAGCATTGAGTTCATTACCATATGAATAAATAGGAAGGGTTTCGCATAACTCTTGAATGGCCGGTTTAGCCACCAAAGGAGTCGCGGCATTATTCAAATACACCCTGTTTGTAATGCCACAGTGAGTACTTATTGGTGTATCAGTTCCAAAAAAATAGTCACGTAGATTGGATACCATAAAGTTGATTCTCCTTTGATACATACTCTTTTATAATATGATTCTTCTATAAGAAATGACACCCAATGGTAAGCTATGAGTAATGATGAACGTTTTTCTTGTTTACTTGACAACAATATGTAACCATGCTATTATAATATTGTTTACTAGGAAACAATAGGGAGATATAAAATGGAACGAGAAATACTTCAACAGTTTACGCAGCTTTATAACAATCAAAACATACTTAGCGATCTTATAAATAGTGGTTTAAATTCACGATATAGTAATTCAGAATTGCATTGTATTGAAGCTATCGGAAAGCTTGAACGTCCAAATGGAACGCAACTAGCTACGCTTCTTTCTATGACTCGAGGTGCAGTTACAAAACTGGCTAAACGCTTGTTACAGGATGGCCTTATTGAACGTTATATTCTTCCTGATAATAAAAAAGAAATTTACTATCGATTGACCTCTACAGGAGAAGTTCTGTATAAGGAACATGAGGTTGCTCATACAAAATGGGAAGAACGAGATATTGTCTTTTTATATTCTGTTCCAATAAAGGAACAACAAGTAATATTAGACTTTCTACAAAAATTTAATAACTATCTCCAAGCCAAAATACAGGAGGAATCGCTATGAAATACGACTTAACAATACAAGTGGATATGTGTTTAATGGAGCAATGGCTTTCCACACAAGAAAACCGCCATTTAGCCACAGGACATGTGGGTACACATTTAGATACCTATGAGAAAAGTGTTATACCACTTGATTACATTACATGCCCAGGTATTCTTTGGGATATATCAAATATTGCAGAAAATCGTGAAATTGCCCTTTCTGATATTGAGGATTTAAACATACCAGAAAATGCATTTCTTCTAATACGCACCGGTCGAAGTGAGAGAGAGAAGTATGGTACAGTTGATTATTTTCGAGAACATCCGCAATTATCTAACGAGTTGATACAGTGGCTTTCTAATAAACCACTTCGTTTTTTAGGAATTGATTGTTCAGGAATACGCCGTGGAAAAGAGCATGAGCCTGCTGACAGATTGCTAGAGAAGCATGGCATCTTCGTTATCGAGAACCTTAGTGGTCTTAATCAATTATTAGATGCTGATGTCTTTCAGGTCTATACTCTTTGGTTTGATGATCCTGTTGCTACTGGATTACGATGCAAAGTGGTGGCTGATATTGGTGAAAAATAAATTTTAAATTTTTTGTGGCAACGACTGAAACATGCTCGGCGTGATGCCTGGTAATGAATCGTTTGAAGTGACAATGTATTGTATGCAGCAGAAAAACAATCATATATTCGATATTGAAGGATGATGAAACGTAAACAAACTGAGGCCCTTTGAGAAGTGGCCTCAGTTTGTGTTTGCGTGCATTTGCGTGTAATAAGTTAGAATTTGATGTAAGCACGGAAGAAGGGTAGATACGCTAGATAAGAAAATATGGTATAGCGTAAATATTATTTATGCTCACCAATGAGATGATGGCCTTGGTCGCGTTATTTAGATATCTATAAAATTGATCAATGCATTCATTGCTGGTGTAAGTGCTTTTCCCCTATGACATATTAACTGTCTCCATATAGAAATTGGAAAATCTCGGTTGGAAATTGGTAGAATTGATTTTTGAGCTAGCTCTTTTTCTACGACAAACTCAGGGATAAATCCAATACCAAAAGAGTTTAAGATAAGTTCTTTAATTACTTGGACATTCCCAATTTCATAGGTGGGAATTATAAATTCATCATGCTCTGCTATTAGATCATCTAATTTCTTTCGATAACTGATGTTTTCCTCCGTAAGATAAATAGGATATTGTTTTATATCAGATATGGTAACATTAGCTTTACCAGCAAGAGGGTGCTTGGAAGATATATAAAAATTAGTGTTGATAGCAGATTCTTTTAATATAACAAAATCAGGGCGCTGCATTTTAAAATCCAGAGTAAATAACATATCTACCTCATTATGAGTAAGTAAAGTAAACAATTCTGATGTCACCCCAGTTTTTATAACTATTTTTACTTTAGGGTAGTGTTTTTGGAAATCACTTAGTATTTTCGGAAAAATTGATGTACAAATGGAATCAGCCATTGCAATACGTATGGTACCAGCGATATCATCGGTACATCCATTTAGCTGAGAGTGTAAGTCTTCGGTTAAAAGTTGGATATTTTGAGTGTACTGTAGAAATATTACACCATTAGCAGTAAGTTCAATTTTATGACCAATGCGGTCAAAAAGCAAATGCCCTAACTCTTTTTCTAAATTAGAAATTTGTGTAGAGACAGCTGACTGTGAATAACCTAGCTCGGAAGCAGCTAATGAAAAGCTTTTGAGTTCTGAGACTTTTATAAATGTTTGTATATTCTTAAAATCCATTTTACCCTCCAATCAATATCAAAAATATTGATGATATTATCTATATTATCAATTATATTAATTCACTTTATTATGATATAGTAATGAAAGAAGAAATTCAATATCAAAATATGTAGAGGTGGGACTTATCAAAAAAGAGAGGGAAGCAAAGTCAAATATAAATGGATCGTTTGGCAGCAAATGGGGTTTTATTATAGCGTGTGTTGGATCTGCAGTAGGATTGGGTAATATCTGGCTTTTTCCATATCGATTGGGGCAATATGGAGGAGCAGCATTTTTAATACCATATCTATTGTTTGTTTTTTTATTTGGTTATGTTGGCTTATCAGCAGAGTTTGCAATAGGAAGGAAGGCGCAAACTGGTACTCTTGGAGCATATGATGTTTGCTGGAATAAATCAAAGTATAGCAAAGTAGGAAAAACATTAGGGTGGATTCCTCTAATCGGTTCTCTTGGAATTGCAACAGGATACGCAATTATAATTGGATGGGTGTTGAGATCTTTATTTGGATCTGTAACGGGAACTTTATTTAATACTTCAAGTGCGAATTATTTTTCACAGGCAACTGGAAATTTTGGTAGCGTAATATGGCATATTGCTATTTTAGGAATTACCATTTTTATATTATTTACAGATTCTGTAGCTAGAATTGAGAAAGTAAGTAAAGTATTAATGCCTGTTTTTTACTTACTCTTTGCTTTCTTAGCAATAAGGGTATTATTATTACCAGGTTCTGTAGAAGGATATAAGTTTCTTTTTATCCCAAAATGGGAGTCGCTATTGCATATTGATACATGGATTATGGCTATGGGACAGGCATTTTTCTCGCTGTCAATTACAGGATCTGGTATGATTGTTTATGGCGCTTATCTTGGAAAAAAAGAGGATATCGTGAATGCTTCATTGCAGACATCAATATTTGATACTTTAGCAGCTTTATTATCTGCACTTGTTATTATGCCAGCTGTATTTTCATTTGGAATTGAACCAACTGCAGGACCTTCACTTATGTTTT
The DNA here is from genome assembly GCF_000018685.1 of Lachnoclostridium phytofermentans ISDg. NCBI lineage: Bacteria > Bacillati > Bacillota > Clostridia > Lachnospirales > Lachnospiraceae > Lachnoclostridium > Lachnoclostridium phytofermentans. The sequence continues at coordinate 2,165,772 of NC_010001.1, forward strand.
TGGTAATGCCAGACATTTTTAGACAGATTGCATTTGGAAAGATATTAGCATGTATCTTCTTTATTTCAGTGCTTGTAGCAGGAATTACTTCATTAATCAACATGTTTGAGGCAGTTATTGAAAGTTTTCAGCACAAATATAAGATTTCTAGAAATATAGCGGCCTTCATTAGTATCTTAATTTCATTTGCTATAGGTGTATTTTTAGAAAATGAATTGAGTGTCGGTAATTTTATGGATTTCATTACAATTTTAGTAGTACCATTCGGTGCAGTATTTGGTGCAATATCAATCTATTATATCTTGGGTAAAAATAAGATTGAAGAAGAATTAAATTGTGGAAGAAAGAAAAAATTACCAAAGATGTATTCAGTAGTAGCAAGATATGTGTATGTTCCTATCACTATTTTGATTTTTATATTAGGTATTATTTACAAGGGAATAGGTTAAATAGTAACACTGTTAAGAATGGAATTGTAGTGTTTCATTACTCAAATCATTAAAAGGTAAAGAATTTTTACCAATGCAACTATAGATCTAAAACAAAAAAAATATAATCAGTTTAAGCCCTTGAGTATATGTATAATACCCGAGGGCTTTTGCATCAAGAAATATTATTAATTGTATTACAAACATTTCTTATCCAAATCAACTAGCTATATCCAAGAGTTCAGAAATGTTACGTATGGTGTATTTCGCATAGGTACATGTAACGTTTTTGTCATGTTGATAATAACAAGAATCAATTCCAGCATTAATAGCTCCTTGTACATCAGAGGTAGGACTATCGCCTACCATGATTATTGATGTATTATTGACTTCACCTATGTTTTTGAAGCAGAAGTCAAAGAAATAAGGGGAAGGTTTTTCATGTTCTATCTTTTCAGATATAAAATGTCCATCAAATAAGTCGATGATTCCAGCATTTGTTAAGCGTTTTATTTGTGTTGAATAGACACCGTTAGAAGCTGAATAAATTCTTTTCCCCTTTTTTTTCAGCTCTGTTAATGTGAATTTTGCATTGGGAATGAGAGCGGAAGAATTATCAAGGTGAAACCTATATAATTTTTCCATCTTCCTGCCATCAACATTCATACCATAAAGTTTAAAAAACTCGCTGAAGCGCGTATTGAGAACAATTTCTTTGGATATCTTTCCTTGCTCGAGGCTTTTCCATAAAGATTGGTTTATTTTTTTATACTCCTGTAATAACTCATCCTTATATTCTAGCCCTGTTGCTTCAATGATTTTTCTGAAGCTATCTCTTTCAGCAGCATCAAAATCTAAAATAGTATTGTCTAAATCCATTAAAATGATATTATACATAATTTACAACTCCTTCTATAAACGTTTTTTGAGAAAATAATAGGAAAAACCCATTAATCGGGACAGTAGAAAAAAGCTAATAATAGTCCCTTCCCTTATATAGAGATTATGCTTGGTCACTAAAGTGAGTAATAAAGTGCTAAGCAGAAAGAAAATATCAAATCGCATTCGAACAGTCGTTAGTTTATGTTTAAGCTTTTCACCTAATGCAATACATAAACTTTCAAGTGGAAACTGAATGATTTCCATAGCCAAGATTGCACCTAAACTAAGAGAAGCTAAACTAAGCCCGAACAGAAATGTCAATACTCTTAAAAAATAGGATTGTATTATCAAATGGTCAAAAAGAAAATAAACAAATAAATTAACAAGATAACCATTTGCTATAGTTGCTACGATTTGAACAATATCACGGCGGTTCATATGGGTTCTTCTAATAATAAGATAGAGAATAAAAAATAACATATTTAATAAGTTAAGTATGGTCCCAATCTCTAATTTAAAAATCTCTGCTAAAATCAAAGCGAACGCATTCAGCATACTTTGACCAATACCTGCCTTGATTTGCAGAGAAATGCCTAAGCTAAGCATCAGAAATGCTGATACTGAGTATAAAGTTTTTTTCATATTTTGTGGTTTCATTTTTCACCTCGGATAATTTATTTTCTTCTTGCTACATAAATGTTATAATAAAAAAAGATAATTTGATATGAGAAATATCATATATGGGAGAAAAAAATAATGATTTTTAATAATGAAATACCCTCGATACTATTGGAAAATGGAATGAAAAAGACTTTTAACGAAGGCAGTAATATTTATAAAGTAAACAGTAGTGTAACACATTGCTATTTCATATTATCGGGCACCGTTAAAATTTATATTGATCATAAAAACGGCAGGCGCTCAATCCTTGATTTTTTTGGAAGTAATGACTGGTTGGGTGAGCTTTCTTTGTTCTGTAACGAAGCAGAAATAAAAGAAAATAAAGTTCTTCAAGATGTCGAATGCTTGGAATTTGATAAGGATGAATTACAAAAACTATGCAAAGAAAATGCAAAAGTTTCATTTTATTTTGCTTCCTATATTGCCAATAAATTATTAGCAAGAAGCTATAGAATGAGCGAGAGCTTGAATTATTCTCTGGATATCAGGCTTGCTTCCTTCGTTATTCAACATCAGCAGAAGGGTATATATAGTATTCCCCACACAGATGTCTCTGAATACATGAATGTTAGTTACCGCCATGTGCTGTACGTCATGAAGCAATTTTGTGAGTTGGAAATATTAACAAAAGAAAAGGGGAAAGGATATATCATTTCTGATATAGAAAAATTGAAGCGAATACAGGATAAATAAAAAACTATTAGCCCAATAAGGTGAGTTTTTATCCCATAGGCTCTATAGGGATAACTCAAAAAAGTTGAAATGTTATTTCTTGATCCTGCTTGAAATTTATAGATCAACTCGTTTACTGGTAAAAATAAACTATATATTGAAAATAATGTAAATTATTTATTGACAATTGACCTGTTACTAATTAATATATAACTAATGTTATATAACATATGTAATGAATAGGAGGGTTTGTATGCCACCCCAAAAAAAGATAAGTAAAGAGGATATTGAAGAAGCTGCTTTTCTAATTGCTAAAGAAGAAGGATTTTCGGGAATTACCGCGCGAAATGTGGCGAAACACCTTGGGTGTTCGGTTGCTCCAATTTATGTAAATTTTACAACGATTGATGTTCTGATTGAAGCTGTTATAGTACGTGTTTTTGCCATTTCCGATGAGCTGCTGGCGAAACAAAAGGGACAATATGCATTTGAAAATGTTGGGAAAGCCAGTTTAGCGTTTGCACGAGAATATCCGGTTTTTTTTCGTGAACTGATAATGCAACCAAATCCATATATGGATTCGTATGATGCAGTTGAAAAAAAAATACTTGAACAATTGGCTGAGGCTGAGTCGATGAGTGGTTGGACTCTTGAAGAAAGAAGGAATCTGTTGTTAAGAATGAGGATCTTTCAAACTGGCTTGTCGGTTATGATAGCTAACGGACATATTCCATCTTGGCTGGATGACAAAGCAGTGGAAGCGGTGCTGTTTGAAACAGGAAGGGATCTTTTATGTATTCAAAAAATGAAACGGGAGGGGAATATAAAAAATGAATAAGATCATCATTATTGGTGGAGGTATAGCTGGATTGAGTGCAGGTATTTTTGCCCAGAGGAATGGATTTGAAAGTATAATTTTGGAGAAGAACCAAACTTTAGGCGGGGAATGTACCGGCTGGGATCGTCAAGGCTATCACATTGATGGATGTATTCATTGGCTGGTTGGGACTAAAAAAGGAACTCCGATTCACGATCTTTGGACAGCTGTAGGTGCCCTGGATGGGGTTGAAATCTACAATCCTGAAAGCTTTCTGGCTTTTGAACATGAAAGTGGTGTCACAGTACATTTGTATCGTGACCTTGACCGACTGAAATCTAGTTGGGTAGAAATATCACCTCAGGACGAGGATTCTATTAATCATTTTTGCAAAACCATAAAGCAGCTGCACTCTTATGAAATACCAGTTGAAAAACCAAATGATTTGATGGGATTAGGGGAAAAAATCAAATTCATGATTTCAATGAAGGACGTCGGTATGATAATGCAGAAGTTTGGTAAGATGAACTTAAAGGAGTATGCTAAAACCTTTAAGCACCCGGCGTTGAGGGAGATACTTTCTTCCTTTTTACCAGATGGCCACAGTGCCTTGTCAGTTTTCTTTGCATTGGCATCTTTTACAAAAGGTCAAGCTTCTATTCCTTATGGAGGTTCCAAAAAATTTGCACTTCGTATGGTAGAGCGTTATCTAAGCTTAGGTGGTACCATAGAAACCTCTTGTGAAGCCACTGAGTTGAGCATCGACCGCAATAAGGCTGACCGTGTGATTTGCAGCAATGGTAAGAGCTTTGAAGCTGATTATTTTATTGCTGCCTGCGATGCCCATTTGCTCTATAATGGATTGTTAAAGGGAAAGTATCCTGATCCTGAATTTGAAAAACGATATAATAATCCCATAGACTATCCGTTAGGTTCAGAAATCCATATAGCAATAGGTTATGAAGGCGCAATGGATGATATTCCGAGAACTCTGCGCTTTCCTGTTACTCCAATTAAGATTAATGAATCAACGATAGATTTTTTAACAATGACTCATTATAACTATGAGCCAGACTTTGCTCCCGATGGAGGTACCCTGATTGCCTGTAGTATTAACCAATTCCATACAGATTTTGATAAGTGGCATGCTCTTACTAAAGATTCCAACTCCTATGAATGCGAAAAAGCGAGAATTGGTAATGAGGTCGTCCGAGCAATTGAAATACGCTTTCCTCAGATGAAGGGAAAACTCAAGTTGCTTGATGTGGCTACTCCGAAAACATTTGAACGGTACTGTAACGCTTATCGGGGTGCTTTCATGTCATTCTTACCTACGATTAATGGAAGGATGATGTCCCACACAGGAAAAATCAAAGGGTTGCAAAATATCTTTTTAAGCGGTCAATGGCTCCAACCGCCTGGCGGATTGCCTGTGGCATTGATTACTGGAAAATACACAATTATGCGGCTTTGTAAAATAAAAAAACAGCCGTTCAGAAATATCGCGTGAGCTCTGTTTATTGTTCCGTGTTATATACATGACAATTGCTAGATTGATTTGTGAGGGAATTTGAGAATATGAGAAGTGAGGTTTGATATTAATGGAGCAATATATAGCATTTCTTCGGGGAATTAATGTTGGAGGAAAAAACAAAATATCTATGCCTGAATTAAAAGAAGTATTTGAACAAAACGGATTTAATGATGTGTTAACCTATATTAACAGTGGTAATATCATTTTTTCCAGTTGTAATGATGATGAAAATAAGCTGAAAGAGGAGTGTGAAGCATTAATTACACGCCGGTTTCAACTGGAAATACCTGTTTCAATCATATCGGTAAGAGATTTATCGGCAGCGTATGATCATGCTCCTTCATGGTGGGGGCAGGATAAGGATTCAAAGCATAATGCTATTTTTATAATTCCGCCAGTAACAGTGGAAAAAGTATTTGAGGAAGTAGGAGAAATAAAACCTGAATATGAAACAGTTGCATATTTTGGGAGGGTTGTTTTTTGGTCTGCACCTCTAAATACTTTTTCAAGAACTCGTTGGTCAAAGATTGTTGGCTCGTCTTTGTATAATAGCATAACCATCAGAAATTCAAACACTGTTATAAAGCTGTTACAGCTTGCAAAATTATAGAAGAAAATAAAAAACCAAAGTTATCAAGAAAATCCACCGAAAGTTTCTTTATCTACATTAAACAACGAAAAGAAGTAAGTCTTGCGATGGAATTAATGTTGACATAAAATTACAGTTGGTATTATGATGATATCATCAACAAATCACTATCATATAAAGAATTAAAAATCGAGTGTGATGAAATGCCAGAAAGGTCATAGGATTTTAAAGTTATTCAGATTTAACTCAAACTGGTCTATTATTTCTGAGTGAGAGGAGAAATTTATATGAGATTAATAAATAAAAGTGAGTTTTTAAAAGGAAGTTTTGATACTCTTGGTGAGATATTTGATATGGTGGCAAAGCTACCTACTATCCGATTGGAAGATTTACAGAGGAAGCAAACAACCCTTATAATAGTTGATATGATAAATGGTTTTACCAGGGAAGGAGCGTTAAAGAGCCCGAGAGTGGAAGGTCTAATACCTGAAATTGCAAAATTGTCAAAAGCATGCGACGAATTGCAAATTATAAAGCTTGCATTTGCAGACTGTCATACAGAAGAATCACCGGAATTTGGTGCTTATCCGGTACACTGTATGGTAGGTACCAGTGAAGGGGAAATGGTTGATGAACTCAAGGAAATCGGAGGTTATACCCTTATTTCTAAAAACTCTACGAATGGGTTTATTGAAGAAGAGTTTCAGAAATGGTTTAAGGAAAATGAACATATAAACACCTTTATAATAACTGGTGATTGTACTGATATTTGTGTGCAACAATTTGCAGTAACAGTAAAAACTTGGTTCAATATGCAAAACAAAAAAGCCAGGGTGATTGTTCCTGTAAATGCAGTAGAAACTTATGATCTAGGCTTGCATGACGGTGGCTTGATGAACATAGTGGCACTATACAATATGATGATTAATGGAATTGAAGTGGTTGCAGGGGTAGAATAAATGGATAAAATGAACACTTGTGGAATCCATAATGAAAAACCTATTACGAATACATTTAAGGAGGTAACAATGGCACAATTGTCTAACTTACCTAATATAGGCAAAGAAGTTGAAAGGCAACTAAACGAAGTAGGTATAGAAAACTATGAGCAGTTGAAATCTCTTGGAGCAGAAGCAGCATGGCTTAAGATTCAAGAAATAGATGAATCTGCTTGTATTCATAGACTCTATGCTTTAGAAGGTGCAATCTTAGGTATTAAGAAAAACTTATTGCCAAATGAAAGAAAATCAGAACTCAAGGGTTTTTATAATTGGAATAAGAAATAGATGTTGAGCCAGTTTGGCAAATGACGATAAATAGAAGTGTTATGTATCTAATTATGTAATGGAAAAGTTAAATAAAAGCAGTAGTCTTGGAAGTGAATCCATAGAGTGCTGCTTTTTTATTATAATATGCATATTTAAATAATGGAGGAGCAAAACAAATTATGCTGTAATCCTCCTCTTCTTAATGTTACGCATTCTTTTTTTTACAAAAAAAGTTAATTATCCATTTTGTCTTAAAAAAAATAATAGTCACTACCATTTCTACCAGTAAACATACCGTGAATGTATTAGGAGCAATGATGTCAGGAAAAAATTTAGTAAATACAAAATCTAGTACAATCACAATAATAATAGATAGAATACATAAAATTTGTGACATTTTAACTTTTGAAATATCATAAAGCTCCTTTTCTTCTTCTGTCATTTTTCCATATTCTCTCATAACTGTATTTTTCGTTCCTGTCACAACTCTTATCAAATAAATTAGACAGATTAGTAGTATAGCTATAAGTGGAAAATTCTCACGTAATATTTTTTCCATAACTTTCACCTCAAAATTAATTTTGACAATCAATTTATCATTTATATAATGAGTTATTCTCATTTTAGCTTGTGTTCATTGATAAGTCAACAATACAATTACAAAAAATGTAATTATATAGTTTTTTAGGAGAACTTATAAAAAGAAACGATTAGAATAAAAAATTGAGATGTAAATCTTGATAAATAAATGATTTTATGAAAATATAAAATAGAAAATAACAAATAAAAACTAACCATAAAAGAAAAAAGAGTATTTGACTTGTGATCCTTTTAAACAAGACAGCAGACAGATTTGTACGTATTTGGAATAAATATGTATGAATTTACGTCTACGGTCTTTTTTTGTTCATGAAACCAATACGATTCGAGTAAAATATGAGCTTTAGTAAATAATAAAAAATGAATCAATTTTAAGATATCAAATTTAATGGTGTTGAATTTTATCACTTTATGTTAAAGAATAACAATACTATGGAGGAAAACAATGAAAGACAAAGCATTTGGTGTATTACAAAGAGTCGGGCGTTCCTTTATGCTACCGATTGCAGTTTTGCCAGTTGCCGGGCTTTTGCTTGGTTTAGGTAGTTCCTTTACAAATGAAACTACGCTAGCAACCTATAATCTATTAGGAATAATGGGACCTGGGACGGCTATATACAATATTTTAACCATTATGAGCAAATGTGGTAGCGTTATATTTGACAACTTACCACTGATATTTGCAGTTGGTGTAGCTATAGGTATGGCTAAGAAAGAGAAAGAGGTTGCTGCGTTATCTGCAATGATTGCATTTTTTGTTATGCATTCCGCAATCAGCGGTATGGTTTCTATTTACGGTGGACCAGAAGCCTTTATTAGCGGAGCTACTGGTACTGTTTTGGGGATGACATCATTACAGATGGGAGCTTTCGGAGGTATTATCGTAGGTCTTGGTGTTGCAGCACTGCATAATCGATTCTATAAGATTGAATTGCCAGCAGCATTTGCATTTTTCCAGGGGACTAGATTCATACCAATTATAAGTACTGTTGTTTTTACTTTTGTAGGAATTCTAATGTTTTATATATGGCAGCCAATACAGATAGGTATCAATGGATTAGGAGGAGTGGTACAAAGTACAGGTATCATCGGAACTTTCATCTTTGGTTTGATTAAGAGATTACTAATACCATTCGGTCTTCATCATGTATTTTATTTACCGTTCTGGCAGACAGCAATCGGTGGAACAATGGAGATTGCCGGAAAAACTATTATAGGCGCTCAGAATATATTCTTCGCTCAACTGGCTGATCCATCAACAGTACATTTTTCTACTTTAGCAACCAGATTTTTCAGTGGTGAATTTATTATATATATTTTCGGATTCCCAGGAGCAGCATTGGCTATGTACCGCTGTGCTCGTCAAGAGAAGAAAAAAGAAGTTTATGGATTATTATTATCAGCAGCACTTACTTCCATTATGACAGGTATTACAGAGCCAATCGAATTTTCCTTCCTTTTCGTAGCTCCTGTTTTGTTTGGAATTAGTGCCGTTATGGCAGGTCTTGCATACGCCATTGCACAAGCATTAAATATAGCAGTCGGCTTGACATTTTCAGGCGGTTTTATCGATTTGTTTTTGTTTGGTATTTTGCAAGGTAACAGGAAGACCTCATGGCTTCTTATCATACCTGTAGGAATTGTTTATTTCTTAGTATATTATTACATCTTTAGTTTCTTTATCAAGAAAATGAATTTGAAGACTCCAGGTAGAGAAGCAGACAATGAGGAAAGTAAGTTATATACACGTGCCGACTATGAAAAAAAGAAAAATGTATCGAAAGATGAAAAAGGTTCTGATGTGGATGAACTCTCTGCAGCAATAACAGAAGGACTTGGTGGAAAAGCAAATATCAGTGATGTGGATTGTTGTGCAACCAGATTAAGAGTAACCGTATTTGATGGTAATAAAGTAGAAGATAACATTTTAAAATCTACGGGAGCATCAGGAGTTATCCATAAAGGAACCGGTGTTCAGGTTATTTACGGACCGAGAGTAACCGTTATTAAATCTAATTTGGATGATTATCTGGCGACAACTAGTGATGTAGCAGAGAAAAAAGATTTTGCAAAAGCAGCGAATACAGAAAATAAAAATTATGAGAATAATGTAAGTAAAGTAAATAGTGCAGATAAACAAAATAGTGCAGATAAACAAAGTAGTGAAGACAAACAAGATACTGTAGACAAACAAAGTACTGTAGACAAACAAAGTAGTGCAAATAAACAAAGTAATGCAGACAAACAGGGAAAGGAAACTATTATTTTCGCTCCATTAAGTGGCAAGGTAATAGAATTAACAGATGTAAATGACGGCGTTTTTTCTGAAGGTATGTTAGGAAAAGGGTTTGCAATCGAGCCATCGGAAGGAAAAGTTGTAGCACCATGTGATTGTAAGGTGGAAACAGTTTTTGATACAAAACATGCCATAGGGTTAAGCTGTGGTAATGTAGAATTACTGATTCATATTGGAATTGATACTGTTGAGTTAAATGGAAAAGGTTATGATATCAAAATTCATGATGGAGATGTTTTAAAGAAAGGCGATGTTATCGGCTACTTTGACATAAACTTAATTACTGAAGCAGGATATCGCGTGGTAACCCCGGTTATCGTTACCAATACGGATGACTTTGAATCAATAGAGATTTTGAAAAAGGATTCTATTAAGGCAGAAGAAAGAGTTATGAGTGTAAAATAAAAATAGTAAAAAAGTAAAACCAAAATTGAAGTTTTGAAATAGAAAATTCGATTAATTAAAAAGTAATAATAATAGAAAGTTGTAACAAAATTACCATATGAAAGTATGTAAAAAAAATATAAAATGAGGTATAAAAAATGAAAGAATTTAGCTATGTAATCAATGACCCTCTAGGGATACATGCAAGACCAGCGGGACTTTTAGTTAAGAAGGCAAGTACATTTAATTCAGATATAACCATAGTGAAAGGCGAAAAAACTGCCGACTCAAAAAAAATATTTGGAATAATGGGCCTTGGAATTAAGCAGGGAGATGAGATAACCATAAAAATTACAGGTGAAGATGAAGAAGAGGCATCTGCTGCAATCGAGGAATTTGTCAAAGAAAACTTGTAATAGGAAGATTAGGTGAAAGAGGAAAGAATAGATTGATTGAAAGAATAGGTGGAATATGATGCAAAAGTATACTGGAAAAAGTGTATATGGTGGTATTGCCATAGGGAAAGCATTAATTTTCCATAAAAAAGAAGGTCAGGTACGTAGAAAACGTATAGAGGATGTGGAAACGGAGATCTTACGTGTTGATAAAGCAAGAGAAAAGGCAAAGGAAGAACTGCAAAAATTATATGATAAAGCAGTCACTCAAGTTGGTGAGCAGAATGCCATGATTTTTGAGGTTCATCAGATCATGTTAGAAGATCAAGATTACGTGGATTCCATAACTTATAAGATTAAAAATGAGCAAATAAATGCAGAATATGCCGTAGCTTCCACCGGAGATAATTTTGCGGAATTGTTTTCGTCTATGGACGATGATTATATGAAAGAACGGGCTGCTGATGTAAAGGATATTTCTAATCGCCTGATTAAGATTTTACAAGGTAAGACCGATAGTTCGTTAATGACGGACGAACCGTATATTTTGGTGGCAGATGATTTGGCTCCGAGTGAAACATTGCAGCTTGATAAGACGAAAGTACTGGCATTTGTCACTAGAAAGGGCTCTACGAATTCCCATACGGCAATTCTAGCCAGAATGATGAATATTCCAGCTTTAATTGGGGTAGATTTTGATGAGAATTGTGATGGAAAAGATGCAATTGTTGATGGTTATGAAGGTATTTTTATTACGGAGCCTACAGAACAAATTACAAATTCTATGAATGAAAAGCAGCAGGAGAATCTATATAAGAAGAAACTGCAGCAGGAGTTAAAAGGAAAAGAGAGTATTACGAAAGATGGTAAGAAAATCGATATATTTGCTAATATCGGGGGTGTTTCTGATGTAGCCAGTGTACTTCAAAATGATTCTGGAGGAATCGGACTTTTCCGAAGTGAGTTTTTGTATCTAGGTCGAGATACATTTCCGTCAGAGGATGAACAGTTTCAAGCCTATAAAACTGTATTGGAAAATATGGCGGGCAAAAAAGTAATTATTCGTACCTTGGATATAGGGGCAGATAAACAGGCAGATTATTTTGAACTAGATAAGGAAGAAAACCCAGCTATGGGTTACCGGGCGATTCGTATTTGCTTAAATCAGCCTGATATTTTCAGAACACAGCTTCGTGCCATTTATCGTGCAAGCATTTATGGTAATGTCGCTATAATGTATCCTATGATTATATCTGTTGATGAAGTAAAAAAGATTAAAGAAATAGTACAATCGGTAAAAGATGAACTAACGAAGCAGGGAATACCTTTTAATAATGTGGAACAGGGTATTATGATTGAAACACCAGCTGCTGTTATGATAAGTGATTTACTGGCAAAAGAAGTTGATTTCTTTAGTATTGGAACCAATGATTTAACACAATATACTTTAGCAATTGACAGGCAGAATCCTAAACTGGATTTCATTTATGATCCTCATCATCCGGCTATTCTTAGAATGATTCAAATGGTAATTGAGAATGGTCATAAAGGCGGATGTTGGGTAGGAATATGCGGAGAACTTGGTGCGGATCTCACACTCATAGAGGAATTTTTAAGAATGGGCTTAGATGAAGTATCCGTTTCTCCAAACTTAGTTCTTTCTGTGAGAGAAAAAGTTAGAAATACGGACCTAAGGGTAACGAATAATTAAAACAAATTAAGAAATCTTCTCTATCAGGAGGAGATGAAAAAAATGGTTCAGACTTCTTTTTTAGATGCTGAACCATTTTTTTCATGAGTCAATTCATTATATTTTTATAAGATACCTTATAAATTTCCTAAGACCAATACTCCAGATGCTCGCGTAAACAAGTGAGAATGATAAAAATATTATAATAATTAATGGAGTAGATAACGAATTGCTTAATTCTGCAAACGCCGGAATACCCACGATATAAGTTAAAAATACCATCCCAAGAGATAATGCTATGCTTGAAAATAATATAGATATTGCTATTCCCTTCCTATAAAGGAATGATCCGATAACGATACCTAGTAGCCCGGTGGTAAAAAGCAGGATTATTGCCTCCTTAGTACTAACTATAACAAGAATTAATGCAGAAGAAAAGAATACAGCAAAACCAAGAGAAATATTAGAAACAGCAGCTATCGCAATAGGTAGAGTACTGAATGGACTTAAGGCCAACCCAATTGCGGGTAAAAATACAGGCGCTGATTGGAACAGTATAGCTATTGTTGTCAAGATTCCTCCAAAACAAATAAACATGCCTATATTCATTTTTTTCAATATGAATGCCTCCTATCAGGATGGGACAATTTCAAAAACAGTGCCTTGGTTAAAATCAGTTACATTCATAGAGCCATAAACCCCTAAATATAATTTGGTTTGATTCAGATTTGTTCCCAAACTTGAATAATAGGCTGCACTGGACCCAAAATCATAATCAGTATCAATAACACTAAAATCATTCAGCTTACAATCTGTTCTTGGCGTGGTATAAGCTAAAACCCCTCTAACAGGAGGCCTGGATCCTTCATTTCGAGCAAAATCGGTAAATACAACACTCCCAGTTAAATCAGGAATCCCATTCCCCATATATGGCTGTACTCCTGTAAGTGCAGTTGCTCCAAACTTATCCGGTCGAGGATCTTTATGAAAATAACTAATAAGTGGCAGGATGCGCTGCGTTGAAGTAATTACTGCATCATTGTAGTAAGCAATTGTTTCTTCGTCCAAAGCTTGATTTGTAGAGCAGCTCCTTATAAATGTGGTAGGAAAAGCACCTTCCCATCCACGCCAACCAAAATTAATAAATCCTTCTTGGTCAGGTTCAGTCTTCTTTAAAGAAGCTTGAATAAGCTGAGGAACCGGTATTGGTTTATAATTAATGAATGAAAAGATGGACTCTACCAAATCCTGTCCCACAATTCCTACATATTTGATGTACTGATCATGAGACCTTTGAAATGAAATCCCAGGTAAATTGCGAGTTCCTTTCGCTATTACTGTAAGCGTATCCTGAATAGGTACTGGAAGTTCATCAAAACGTGTAACTACTGGCGAATTACTGATAAATATATTCTCAGACACATCAATTTCAATTATTTTACCGGCAATTTCCATATTATTCTGGCTTAGATTAAAAGGATCATATCCTAATCAACCATCTCCCGTTGTTAAAACGAGTTTTTCAGTTTCAGGTGAAAAGTTTAAGCTATTAACACCATTATGATTAAAAAATGGTCTTCTTATATTAAGTAATGTTCGGCGTTTCAGAGGTTGACCATTGGATTGTAAAATCCATTCTTCGACTGTATCAATATGATCATAGTTAACTTCTCTATTTATCCATTTTTGGTCTAAGGTTTCAGGTTCACATGGGTTAGGATTAAAAAGCTCAGAAGTATCTGAGCGAGGAATAGCACCTGGACCTTGTGTTCCAGCTACTGAATAATGAAGATAAAACAGACCGTTAACAGAAAATTGGGGATGAAATGCTAGTCCTATCAACCCACGTTCGTCATATTTACCACCCAAAGCACCTAGTGTAATGATTCGGGAGCGAATATCTAAAAAGGTTTTTATAACTCCGTCTCCTATGTAATAGATTTCTCCTACCTGGGTTGCAATAAATAATCTTTCCATTGAGTCACCTGGGAGAATAGCGGTTTTCAAAACAGTAGGCATATTTAACTTAGCTGCAACGGGTCGTAAACTAACTTTAATTTTTTTTAACAACTATTTTTCACCCCTCTATATTCTTTCTTTTATAAGAATATGATAAGAAATGTTCTATTAGTACTATAATGATACCCTGGAAACTGTTCGCCTTATACTGGAAGAGCGGTTTTAAATGCGGAAGCAACGTTTAGATAATGTAGTAAAAGATTAAGGGTGGATTATGCTAAGTTTGCATAGTCCACCCTTTGGAGCTGACATTTCAGCCAATTCTTTTATGCCTACAGCTAGGCTCACAACAAAATTTTTACACTACCTGCACTACCAAAAAGTCATTGAAACATATTACTCAAATGAATCCTGCCAAACCCTATTTCAGCATTCCTGCTTCCAACACCTATTTTCCCTTTGGAAAGACTGTTATTAAAGGAGCTGTAGTTAAGGATGGTTCTGCCGTTTAATTCTATTTCATATTTTCCCTGAATATTGTGAATTCCTAATAAATATTTCTTCCCTTGTTCAAAAGTATTAGTATGTCCCGTAGAAATCAATGTATCCCTACCATATAACCTTCTTACTATAGAAACAGTACCATCTTTAGATAACTCCACACGGTAAAAATCATCCTCATCAATATAGTTAAAATAGACGAAAGCAGCCGCATCAAGAGATGAAAATTCCTTAAAGTAAATATTCATATTAAACCAGTAATCCTTCCAGTACGTCTTCCCAGCAATGGAAAGACTCTCTTGAGATAAGGATTTCTCAGATATATAATAGGAATCTGAGTTAATTTGTTCTATACCAAAGCTGCCAGAGACCGGAGTCCAGTTCGTTAAATCACCTGTTTTAAAATCATCGGTGAGCAGAGGATCTACACGGATTCCATCAAAGAAGACAACTCCGTTAGAAGCTGTAAGCCCAACCTTTCCATGAGTGATTGGATCGGGGTCATATACGCTAAAGGTATAAGAATTTGGGGTTACTGTGGTTCCAAGGCTGACGGTTATGCGGTTTTTCTCGATTTCTGCAAGAAGAAACTGACTTTGAACATTTAAACGAATGGTTTTAACCCCGTCAATATTTCTAACAGCATAACTGTCATCGATATCAATGGGAGAGGTTATTGTTTTTAGTATGGTCTCGATACCGTTACTTTTTTTGTATAAGGTTACCGTACCCTTTCCCTTTTCTACTGTACCGGCTTTATCATATTCTAATTTGTAATAGTTATTCGGATCCTGATATCTTAAATAGACACCTGCTTTTGTGCCGGTGGCAAGACCAGTATGGTCAATCGGCTTACTTGGATCGGTAGGTATTACTGCCGGCTTATTCTCCAGATGGAATCTGACAGCCATGGAATAGTCAGTCCACTGTGTACTTCCCGTAAATACAGAGTGAGAAGATGTATCGGCAGGGGAAATCAGTCCCATATCATCAATAGATTGAATTAGAGAAAAACCATCAAGCTGAGTGCTTATCGCCCCCGTACTGCTATCTTCGAAGTCCAGACAGTATGGCAGAGAAAATAAATCAGTTTCTTTAGTCAACGGACCGATAGCCTGTGTAGACCTTCCGTAGAGAAGCCCGTTACGGGAAAGAAGAGCAGGGGTTATACGATATTGGTACTTATCACCCGGAAGAGCAGTCTTATCAGTATAATAGGAATTACTTACATTGGTATCTAGAGCTTCCCAGTAACCTAAGCTCTGATTATATCGTTCCACCTTGTAACCGGATACGATAGCTTGATTTTTCCACCAAAGGTCTATTCCATCCTTATGGCCGAATGCATTGTATACCTCTGGGACCTTTAGATTAGCAGCGCTTATGGTAGGAATGGAGAATAGATATATGCGCTGTGAATAGATGGTAGCAGTAAAAGTTCCGTTGATTGCCTGAATACTACCGGTAACTTCATCGTTGCTTGTGTCAGATACCTCCCTGATAATTACAGTTTCATCTTTCACTCCCAGCTTGGATAAATCAACAGTGAAGGTCTGGGAGTCTGTTTTATTGGTAGATTCTCTGTCAACAATAAGGAGCTGATAAGCATCCGAAGTCCTTACTATCATGATTTCGGTATCGCTATTTAACGCTTTTTGAGAAGAAACGGAATAATCTGCTTCTTGAAACTGTTTTCCGTCTTTAAGTCCAACGGTATCTACCAAGCGGTTTATGATGCGGGAAGAATAGTACATCTTTGTACCTCTGGTGGCGTTAACGGTGACATCGTCTATGGATACAATACCACTGCTGGGCTGCCCGTCAGCTGTGTCCTTATTTGATTTGGTAAACATAAAGCGGAGCGGAGCATATACGCCCGACCGTAACAGACTGACGGTCATTTTTGCAAAATTCGTTGCATCTCCCATATCGGGCTCTACTTTTGGCGCCAGTATCCAATTATACTCGGTCATGCTAACAGGCTTATCATCGATTGCTTTAAACATTTGAAGTGTATCTCTTGCAGCTGACCTGGTGCTTCCGTACTGGTGAAAATCATATATATCAAATAAGTCATGGTTTATATTATTTAATAAGGTATTCAGATAAGGAGCAGTAGTAGTATTATGTGAGGCAAAGGTCGGTCCCCAGTTTTTTACGGGGTTTCCCAGTGCTGCCATTGCTCCGGTTTTCAGTCCATCAATTTGGGCTGTAACTAAGACGGCGTAACCTTCATAATTAGTGACACCGATTAAGTCCGGCTCATTTCCTGCGTTAAAGTTGGTTACACCTGCAAGTCCATAGAGGTATCCCTGGGCAAAGGCATTGCGCCATACATTAAATAAGGCTTCCCCATAGGTATTCGGAGTACTTCCCCAGGGACCGGTTACCCTTAAGGTAGTAATCCCAAGCTCAGCTGACCTACGGATAGAAGCGAAGGTTCTGATGAAATCAGGCTGTGCGCCAAGATAATCCACAATATCTTTTTCAATCTGTAGGGTAGTGATATAGGGATTGGAGGATACGTCTGCCTTGACAGCAGTAACTGCATTATCATAGTCTGCTTTATTGTTTATGACCACAGCCGAAAGGCTGGGAGAATAACTAATACCGTTAAACTGCCGGTACATATTAAACATAATATCGCTATAGTATTTTGCAATATTTCCTTGCAATACGGTATTGCTACTATTATCACCAAGATATCTTAAGTCAAGGTTTTTATAGGTCCCATCTGCGCTAACGGTAATGGTATTCGTTAATGCAGCCTGCGTTCCTACAGGATAAAGCTCTGTCAGCAAGAGGAAAGAAAGCAGTAAGGATAGAATTCTGTACTTATGTTTTTTTAACATCGTAATCTCCTGTCTGCGTGCTGTTAATTTTGAACACGCGGGAATTATGAATTGTAAAATATACGCTTTGACTAAAATGATGGACTGCTGCAATGATTCAGGTGACATAGTGTATATATCAGATTTCCTGTTATGCAGCAGTCCGGAAAAGGGTATTTCTAAAAGGAAGATATAAAATGCTTAATTAATTTACTTTGGTTCCATATACTTCAACTTCCCAGATAGAGAATCCGGAAGTGGTTGTATAATCTCCACGGACACAACCGTACATACGAATATAACGTCCTGTACCGAATTTTGGACCTCTGATAGAACCTAATACACCCTGTGTGTTGGAAGGACCATAAGTAGGAGTCGCACTTGCGGTTGCTACACAGTTATATTCTCCACCCACAGAATTAGAGGAAAGAATATTAAGAAGGGAAGCAGAGGTGATACTGCTGCTACCATTCCAACCGTTAGGAGAAACTGTCCATGCATTCATCCAGCTGCCGGAATTCATGAGATCTTCTCCCTCAAGGTTCCAATCAAGGTCATTACATACATCAATTGTATAAAAACGACCTCTGGAAGCCATGCTGTTCCAATAAATTGCAAGGTCGGATATATTATATTCGTCTCCCAAATCAATAACAATCCATTGCGGTGCGGAGGCATCGGAAGTATTAACAGACTCCCAGCGGTTTCCAAGCGTTGAAGCTTTTACTCCATCTACGGCTTTATCAGCTGTATTGGCTGTATTAGTAGCACTGATGCTGGAAGCCTTTGCAGGTGCTTTTAATGCAATATTCGTTGCAGGTGAAAATGTATGTGTCAGAGTTAGGTCACCTGCTGCTATACCAGTGGAAGGCATATCAAATTCATAAAGGAACTTAATGTTTCCATTTGGATTGGTACCTGCTGGCAAGAAATTAGAGGTATCAAAGGATGTAGAAGATACCGGTCCGTTCGTTGTCGTAGAATAGGTACCAAGGGGTGTAACAGAGAAGAAAGTGCCGGTTATTTCAACGGTATGCTTACCGGAAAGAGTTGCCGGTCCGTTTAATGCTACGGTTGCAATTACCGGTTCTCCCACATAATATATTCCTGCGTTAAGACCTTGCGCTAAGGTAACTGTCGCCACGACACCGTTTGTAGTTATACTATTCGGAACGGTAACGCTATAGGATGCAGGAGTTCCAAGCTTATATACTGCTTCAAATACAAGGTTGCCGCCAAACTGACTAGGGAGATCAATAATATATATTTTTGGTGAGCCGGCAGTAAAGGTAGCAGCAATGTTGCTGGCAGTTAGGTTGGAGAAGGTATATCCGGCAGCTGCGGAAAGTGTAATTCGTGCCACAGCTATGGAATTATCCTGGTACTTACCTTCACTGTCTAACCCGCGCCACTCAATAGAGTCTACTGAAAACTTAATTGATGATCCGGAGCAGGCAGTTGGTGCTGTGTTACCGGCTGTCGGTGCCGCAAGACCGTAACCTGTTAAATCAGCTTGAGCAATTTTCATTGCCTGTATTTGACCTCCAGGAACCGAAGCTGCCATGCCTTTCGCAGTTATTCCATCTGCAAAGGTGACCCTTCTTGTAAAATAACCTGCAAGATCATTTGTTGCAGTAAAACCAGAATCTGCTGTTGCTCCCGGAATGTCTTCCCAGTTTGAGAATCCATCCAGGCTCTTTTGCCATTGATAGGTTAAACCGGAGATACCGCCATTAGGGGTATCAGATAATTTAATAATGGCCCCTACGGTTTGTGATGTTCCGCTTCCAATTCCACCTTTTACGAGTGGGTGATAGCCACTTGCTAATACACGGGGAGACTGTTCACTTCCGTTATGATAATAAGTAGCATAGATATTACCGGAAGGCTCAACAGGTAAGTTTACTATCTGGATATTTCCATTCCCCGGTATCAGAGTGAAGGAAGCAATCGGCGTTCCGCCGGTAGCGGTCGTATATATATTAATAGCATCTCCGGTAATAATTTCTTTGGTACCAGTTAATTGAATGGTCAACTCCGTATTAGTTGCATAAGAGGAATGTACTACAGAGGATACGGATTGAGGTGTATCTTCTGTCAACATCAGATAGGATACCGTTATGGTTAACATAGTGCCATCCGGGTTACGTACAAAAGAAATTTCTTTTGCTTCTGCTACGGTAATTAAAATGGTATTAAGAGAATCCATCCAATTGACTGCATCAAAGGTATTTCCGGCTTTTGCAGTAGCAATTACTGTGGCAACCGGTGAATCACCTGTTGCAAAGGTAGCACCTGCTACGCCACTCCAGGATATCTCACCAAAGGTCATCTGAGAGTTTTCTACCGGAGAGAGGGTAGCGGGAGACTGGCCGATCCTAGGTGCAGCAATCTCAATTGTGAACGGATCAATTTTACCTTCAACATATGGTTTTCCGTATACTTTAAAGGCTCCCATGGAGTATCCGTACATACCATTTTTTTGCGTCCCATACACCCTGATATAACGTCCGGATGGTTGAGCAGTGCCATAAGTAAAGTTATTATTAGTTGCTGTATTACCGGTTATTGTTTGAATATCTGTCCAGTTTATTCTGTCATCGGATATCTGAATTTTATAGTCAAATCCGCAGGAGGAAGCACTGTACCAGCTTAGTTCCACCTTCGATATGGAGTAGATTTCCTCAAGATCTATTTCAATCCACTGATCATCATATCTTGTAGAGGTATTTTGTTTGGATTCCCATCTGTGGTTTGATGCCATCGTAAGACCGTCATTAACGTTGTAAGCATAATTGCTTCCATTAACGGAAGAAGCTCTGGTTGGCTTAAATAGTGCTATATCATCGCTTACTGCAATGATAACGGAAGCGGACAGTGAAATCTTGTCTTGTTTAAAACCAACAGCAGTTAATTTCAAGGACTTCGTTGAATCACCAATGAGGAATGGACCTGTATACAGGGTACCATTCGTTGCGGAAGGCATGCTTCCATCAAGAGTATATTTTATTATATCAGCACCGGAGCAGACAATTGATACGGTCTGCATGGTATCGTATCTACCGGTTGGAACAGAAATAATCGGGGTCGGCAGAGGATTACAGTATTCTGCAACATTCTGGCGGAAACCTTCTGCATATTGTCCGCCTCCTGTGGTTGCACCCTGATGTCCTACTCCGCCGCCTGCTTCATTTACCACATGGGAAATGCCGCCACCAGCAGATTTTTCGATATCATTCGTACCTAAGGATACAATACATGCATTGTGTATTTTAACTCCATCCTTATCCGGTACTTCGATAGCACTATGAAGGTCTACATATCCGAGTGTATGAATAAATACATCGTATACGCCAAGTCCCCAGGCTTCATGATGCTCTACCTGATCAGCGACCTTGTATGCTGCATATCCATTTACTGTACCATCCTTACTCATCCAATCAGATTGATAAGGGACATCATAAGGGAGCTCGTTCTGATAGAAGAACATTTTACCATAGTCACCGTTCCATAAGGTTTCATATTCCTGAAAATGTTCACAGAACAACCCGTAGACAGTAACATTATCACCATTTACGACAAGTCCGTTCTTAGCTACATTCTTATCCCATGCTACTTCCTTACCATGGTCAGCTCGCCATATCCAGAAATGGTCACCGATTACGTTATTACTATTGATTTCAATACATTTGTTTACTTTTCCGATGAGATCTCCGCCAACACGGAAGAATAAATCACTTAATACAATCGGATTAGCGGAATTATCATTCGTATTCTTTGAAGCACCAATTCTTAGCATACTGTCAGAGCATCCGGATCCTGCATCAAAGATAATCCCTGATATTTTAACCCCCGGAACATCGGAGACATCAATGGCGATATTGGCGTTGGTAGGAACCAGAGTCGCTAGTCCCAGACCAAGTACAACAAAGTTTTCTTGAGTAATATTTATGGATTTATTAAGATAATAAATACCGGGTGTAAAAATAAGCCCCTTCTTACCTGTTAGTCCGGCATTTATCATGTCTGCAGTATCAGAAGGCTTAGCGATGAAGCAGTCACTTACAGAAATGGATGTTCCGGAACCTATATTTCCATCGGACCAGGAGGTACCGCTAGCATCTTTTCTGATAGAAGGAACAAAAATCTTATATTCGTCACTGTCCAGATATAGGAACGGTTTTTCACTTACAATAGGAGCCTCCGCTACAACAGTAACATTACCTGCGGTACTTCCTATCTGGCCGCTAGGAATGGTTCCTGTATCACCTACAAACACCATATTCCATTGACCACCGCTCCAATTACCCATATAAGTGTTTCTGGAGATCCACTGCTGTTGTCCACCGGCAGAGATGGTTCCGGATATTTTGCTGTCAGCAATGTATCCGCCGCTTGCCCATCCTCCATCGTCCAATCGCAGATTGCCTTCAATGTTGATACGGCGCATCGGTGCTGCCTGAGCAACAGCCCACTGGGAATTGCCTGCAAAATTGATGTTTTCTACGGAACGCCAGAAATTACAGGTTGCATTATTGTTACCATTGCTATCCTTTAACCATTTTGCATCAACTAAAAGAGAGGACAAATTGGTATCGAGAGGAGTTTTTCCCAAACCGGAAACCTGAGTATAAAATCCGATATGAGGAATGATGTCTTGATAGGTTCCTGGTTTAAATAGAATTGCGTAACGGCCCTCGCCGAATTGAGCAGCTGGTCCTTCTTGAAGAGCGAAAATACGATCCATTTCTGCTTGGATTTTAGCGCTGTCATCATCAGGGCTGTAAATATATACATTAGGACCAAACAAATATTTTTCAGCGCTCATTGGATCCGATGGGTTGCTTTCATATTTTTTATTAATTGCAATAACAATATAGTAATCACTAGACTTACCATTATCGGTATAACTTAGTTTAGTAACAGGAGTTGCCCCGTTTATACAAGTTCCGGAGCTTATATCAGAAAAACGACTGTTAACCTTATAGATATTGTATCCGGTTGCACCTTGTACAGAATTCCATGTAATCAGATTACCTTTGGATTCGCTTCGAACTACTACATTCTGAGGAACAGTAAGGGGAGCATCGTTATCTTGATTACCGTTATCGGGAGGGTTCCCATTCCCGGAAGAGTTTCCGTTATCGGAAGGGTTCTCATTACCGGAAGAAGATCCAGAATCAGAGGAGTGATCTTTATCAGTTGAGTCTGTCTGAGTATCCGAAAAAACAGGTGGAATTGTAACTTTCTTATTTATGGTTACATTATTCGGTTTGGAACCCTTGACGGTTACATTGTTAACGTTTACGAGTAGATTATTAATAGAACCTTCATTATTAATTGTAGCTTTTTTATTGAGAGTAATCTGGTTGATTCTGGCACCGTTCTTAATGGTGATAACTGGATTACTTTTATCAGATGTGTTACCGGATACGACGATACGATCTACTTCGCCGCTAATATTAATTTTCCGGTCATTGGCTTTCACTTGGAGAGCTTTGATTGAAGATGAGGCATCTATTGTAATAGGGCTCCCATTTTCAGTGACTATTAGGTTGGTCATACAGGTATTGAATAGATGAATAGCTTTGCTCGTTTTCACATCCAGACTTTTCATATTACCGTAGAGGTAGAGTTCTCCATTTATTACAGTTACGGAACTACTTTCATACGAAGAAGAGAATTTTAAAGAAACTGGAGCTTTTTCTTTTTTATCTACGATGATATTTGCAACTTTCGTGCTTCCAATGATATGTATTGAATTTTTTCCACCTCCACGAACAATTAATTGTCCGCTTATTTCTACATTATCAAGAGTTACATCACCGGAACCAACGCCTTCCGCGATGATCAGGTTACCATTAATCTGCATCTTCTTAAGTGTGATGTTACCAGTATTAATGACAGCAGTTCCGGTTACTGATTTAGAATAAGTTCCGTCCTCGTTAAAATATTTTATTACAATTGAATCTATCATAGTGATAAATTCAGCACGAGTTACTGCTTTTTTAGGATGAAACGTATTGTCAGCATACGGCTTCATGATACCGTTTTTGATGGCTGATTTTACATAAGGTAAGGCTTCTTTCGAAATTGTTGAAGTGTCCTTAAAGGTTAGCTTCTCAGTAGACGCTGGGAGTGCAAAGGCCTTTCCAAGGAGGATTGCAAGATCTTGGCGGCTAAGCTTGCCTTTGGGATTAATATATCCATCCTTTGGTGTTATGATCCCGGCATACACGGCTTTCAGAACTGCGGTCTTTTGACTGCTTTTGCTGATATCCTTGATGGAAGAGGATGCTACTTTGGACTGATATCCCATAAGTCGCGCCAAGAACAATGCTGCATC
Organism: Lachnoclostridium phytofermentans ISDg; assembly: GCF_000018685.1. Classification (NCBI taxonomy): domain Bacteria; kingdom Bacillati; phylum Bacillota; class Clostridia; order Lachnospirales; family Lachnospiraceae; genus Lachnoclostridium; species Lachnoclostridium phytofermentans. Next base: position 2,189,645 of record NC_010001.1, read on the forward strand.
TTCTAATGTAATTTCGGTATCTGGGTAGAATTTACTTTTCTGGTCAGGAATAACACCATAATCACTCCATTTACTAATCACTGACTTTGCAGGATGTTTTTTCGTATCCGTGAAATCTTTAGCATGTACTGGAGCTGGGACCATAGAGAATATCATGCCAATAATAATGAGAATTGAAATGATAGACTTTTCTTTTTTTCTGTTTCGTAACATAATTCCCTCCTATTAGTTTTTGATTATATCCTGATCATTAGGATATCGTGTTTGCTATACTTCCATACAAAAATTCCTTCTCACCCCCTTGATGCATTATATTGCCAATTTAAATGCTACCATAAATTACTTTTATTAAAAATGTCTTTATCTTACTTTGTAATGCCTATATCTTACTTGCTTAAAATTGTATGTAATCAGGTTTATGGAGGACATATGAATTTTCAATACAATATAAATAGGTAATTGCGAAACAGCCTCTAATTTTTAATTAATATAAGAAAAGTAAGAAAGTCATTTAATTTTTTATAACGCGAGATAATGCAATAATTTTAATTTTTAAGGTGGACTTCGTTCATCGCTTCTTTCGCTTATACTACGAAAAAACAAGGCACTCTACGTTTAACTTCGTAAAGTGCCTTGCTACGATTTATGGATTTCAATATTAAACTGATCCTGTTAGATTCCATATTTCCCAGTCACCGAATCTTTGAACAAGGGAAAAAGAGGTGGAGCAAAGGTGAAGACAGTGAATGTGACAGCCAACAGAATTAGTATTGCAACAGAAATATATAAGCAATATTGACTGAATCTCGCATATTTGTACACATGAAGTGCCAAGCCTTGAGCTACAGCAATACCAAGAAACAGTGAAAAAATATCAAGTATAAGTGATTCAATTCCCAATGCCCCTGTGTAGGTGTAATAAAAGCACAGAACTACCAATGGACATATCAATTCCGCTACTGTACACGAAGTAAACCATTGACTAGCAGAGATGTTATTTTTTTTGCCAAGGATAATATACCCTGCAATCCACCAGATGAGCATAGGCCAGAAAGTTAATTTTAAATGCTCCCACACGCTTTCATTGATTGGTGCAAAAATTCCTACAATTAACGAGTTGCCTGACCATTCATAAATATAGTGCATGAAGAAACCAATGATGAAGAGTATAGGAATGCCTAAAAGAATCCAGTTCTGAGGGGAATTTTTTGAAGTTGTGACTGAAGATTTGGACACGTCCAACCACATCCTTTATAAGTTTACTAAAGTATATGTTAAAATGGCTTGACACTATGATTTTAAAATATAAGAATAGAAAGGCGGAATAATATGAATCTATCATGATGGAGAAGCATTGCGGCATGGGTATCGGTGTAAAACCGTTTCTTTGGGCGATATGCAGGTGATTTTTTGATTGGCAAGCACTACACAACGCTTTGTGTTTTCTAATAAAACGTTCTGCGGTGAATGTGGCTGCAAGCTAAGCTATTAATCTTTAACCGACTGAGTTGTATGAATGTTAGAAGATATTTTTATAGCTGTCTGTGTAAAATACCAATGACTAATTTAGACAACGTACATGATTTTGTTCTTTGGGAAATGTTTTGTAATTTCAAATCTTAATAGTTCTTCTCCTTTATCTCTTGTAATAGAATTGTAGCAATATTTTCCACGCCCTCTGCCTGTCATTATATCTTTATTGTATAAGTCAATAGCATTTGGGAAAGCTTCAGCATTAATCATTCTATGAACATAACTGTATGTCATAAAAATCACTTCAAAAAACACCTCATTCTTAACCTTTTGAGACAGAGTATCAGCCAGGATATTAAATAATTCTTTATATAAAGCTTCCCAATTTTCCAATAAAATCACAGGAGCTACTAATATACCAATTTTGTACCCGGCTTCTTTTAAGCTATTTAATGCTTTTACTCTGTTTATCAGAGAAGACGTACCGAATTCAACTTTCTTAATAATTTCCTGTGGATTGACGCTCATTCTGATGATTGTCCTGCCTTTGTGTTCGAGATTTAATAATGAATCTACCATATCAAATTTAGTAGGAAGAGTTATATATCCTCGTTCATTTTTCCCAAAATTCTCTATTGTCCATTCAAGGTTACCGGTAATAGTATTTTCAAGAACCAAGTCACTATTACTGCCTATTTCAAACGTCAGTTCTGTGCTACTGTGATTTGAAGATTTAATTAGTTTGCCTAGCATTTGTTCTCTATTTACGAAAAGTCGCAGATATGAACATTTATTGTAATTACACACTAAATAGCAGTAAAGACACATAGCACTACATCCTGAAGATGTATATGGTACTAAAAAATCAGAGGTTTTTGAATTTGGTACATATTTGTGAGTTTTTCTAATTCCAATCACAAGATTCTGCTTCATTCTGGCAAACTCACAGTTCGGATTACTTCTTAGCTCGGGAATATTGTTGTGATTTTCAATTTTTACCCATTCAGCTGATTTGTATTTTTCATAAAGACTTTTGCCAAGCGTATAATTTAATGATTCTTCTTCGTAGTAAATAATATTTGGAATCAATAATTCACCTCCTATTTTTAGTTAGTGTGTCATTTTTATCTATAAATATGCTTGACTTAAATTATAATAAAAAATGTATTTTAGAGCAAACTAATATCGGAGGTGTTTATTATAAATGGAAATGTTGAATTTTTAAATTATATTCATCAAAATGCAGAAATGGGCAAAGATACAATAAATCAATTAATTGGAATTTCGCAAGATGAAGAGTATAAAAAAATGCTCCGGTCTCAGTTGCAAGAGTATAATATGATTTATGATAGTACAGATAAAAAATTGAAGGAACTTAATAAAGAAGCCAAGGATATCAATGCTTTCTCAAAGGTTTCCACTTATGTTATGGTTAATTTTAAAACACTGACGAATAAATCTCCTTCTCATATTTCTGAGATGTTAATTCAAGGGAGTACTATGGGCATTATAGATATAACAAAGAAGTTAAAAGAATACGCTGATGCAGACGAAGAAATACTTGCCCTGGCAAATAAACTATTGCAACTTGAACAAAATAATGTGGAAGAATGCAAAAAGTATCTTCAATGAAATGATTTTATGAAGAGTGATTTAATTAAGAAAGTATATGGAATCTGCGATAAGTATAACGTTATATTAAAGGGAAATATTAAAAATTGCGGCAATTTACTTGTATATTATTTGCCCACTATTGCAAAAGTACATTGTTCTATTATGATTTGCAGCTGTTCTATAAATAGTTGTTGAATTAAAGGCTCATTTCCAAGACCTGATAGAACACAGTCTACTTTGAAACCAGCTATAGTTAAAACAGAATATAAAGATTCTTGATGCTTGCCGGCCATGTCGTGAAAGACATGATAACCTGCAAGCATTAATAATGGAACTAAACGTATATATTTTATATCTCTTTTATGTAATGTGGCAATAAAGTCTTCTATATCTGAAAGAAAGTCAAGAGTTAAAACAAAATAATTTATGTGATGATTTTTATGAAAATATGTCTCAAGTTCATTGTAATAAGTACTTGATGAGTGGGAACTACCATGCCCTAAGAATACAATAACCTCATCATTATGGTGAATTGGATATAGGGTTGCAAGTGACGAGGTAATGGATTCATAGCATTCCTTCGTAGCCAGTAATGGTGTACAAATGTTAATCTCATGAAATAAATGTTGATAATCAGCTAGAGTTTGTTGCATTTTAAGAAAGCTATGACCAGGTAGGAGAAATGTTGGTAGGATATAAAGTGTAGTTATTTTATTATAATGTAGCTGCTCTAATACGTGAAAGAGAAAAGGAAAAACCGTAGAATCCTTATCCTGAGCATGGCTAATGATTGCCGGATATACAGCGTAATCCTGAAAGGCTGATTCTAATTGTTTTTGCAGTCTCATGACAAAGTTATTATCAGTTCTTAAAGAACTTGCGCCATAACTTACAATTAAAATTGCTTTCTTTTGTTGATTTAGGTTATTCATAGTGATTAGGCTCCTTTACTACTAAAATAAATTGAAAGTTGACTATAAGCTACAACTTAAATAATTTTGATTATTAAGTTAAAAAAGAATTATTTACAAGTTAAAAAAAATTGTTTCTAGTCTAAAAAAGTAATATTTCTAAGCTGAATAAAGACATATTTCTAAGCTAAAAAAAGACATTTTAATGCAAGCTGCATGATATTATAATTTTATATGATAATAGGGTATCAGACAAAGAACATTAAAATGTCTTTCTTAGTATTAATTATGTTAGCCAATAAATCCTTTAAATAAATGAATAAATATCATAGAGGAAGTAGCAACAGCTAACCAAGTACATCCACCAAGAATAATTGGCCTAATTCCTTTTGTTAATAATTCTTTAAATTTAATCTTAAATCCCACCCCTGCTAATGCTATGGTAATAAATAATTTATAACCGGTTTTTAAGTACTTGTCTAGTCCTTTAACTAAGTCGAATAAACCGACTGTGTTTAAAACTGCCATGATTAAAAAGCCAAGGATAAACCAAGGGAATACTTTTAGTACAGTTTTTGAAATACTTGTTTGTTCTGCATTTGCAGCATTATTCTTAGATTGCTGACGAATTGTGATTACAGTGAAGATAACTGCTAATGCAATGAGCATAGTAGTACGAGTAAGTTTAACTGTAATTGCAAGGTTTAAGTCTAAACCGTTTATTGCATTATATGTAGCTTCCGATGCTGCAACACTTGAGGTATCATTGATTGCAGTGCCTGCAAGGAAGCCAAATTGATTCGGAGTTAAATTAAGTGCACCTGCTAAGTATGGGTATAATAGGGCCGCCAAAATATCAAAAAGAAAGATCGCTGTCATCGCGTAAGCAATCTCAGTTTCCTTTGCTTTAATAATAGAGGCGAGAGTGGCAATAGCAGTTCCGCCACAGATACAAGTTCCTCCACCAACTAAAGTACAAGTATTCCAAGATTGTTTTAATTGTTTACCTACTAAATATGCTACGGTAAAGGATAAGCAAATATTAATAATGATTAATGGAAGAGCTTTCGCACCAAATCCTAAGATTTGAGTGAAGTTAAGTGTTCCACCTGCAAGGATGATACCTAAGTTAAGGCACTTTTTACCCGCAAAGGTTGTACCTTTTTTAAAGTCCTTGTCTATGTTTGGTAAAATATTAACAAGAAGCATACCGATAAATAGACCAATCATTGGAGCACCTATAATATTTTGAAGTTTACCAAGGTAAGTTGCTATGATTGCAATAACAATGCAAGTTCCAACTGCTAAGTATGATTTTTTGTTCATAATGTGTATTTTCCCTTCTATACTGTGAATTATTTAACAATACAACCCGAAATAATAACCGAGTAGAGTGAAACTCTATCGGTTATTAAAAGCCTATATTAGCAAGTTGCTCCACCTACTAAGTGAAGTTTAGCGTCTAATATTTCTTGTTTACGGTCTAATAAATCGTTAGTGTATAACTGAGCTTGAATATTTTCAAAGCCGATTCGAGCAATCGTATCAGATAAACGCTCTCCGGTCTTACCTTGTTCTCTATAAAGAAGAATTGTTTTTTCAATCATATTTAAAGCTTCCTCTTTGCTGGTGAATACACGATCAAGAGAAACTCCGTGTGCTACTTTTTTACCCCATCTGCCACCAATGTAAATCTTATATCCGTTTACACCATCTTCGATACAATCAAAGTGGCATTTGCCGACACAGCGGCCACAGTTGTTACATGCATCTTTATCAAGAGAAAGAACATCATCTTCTAAAGTTGCAGCAGACATAGGGCAAGATTCTACAACGGAACATTTTTTACAGCTATTACAGCTATCTTCATCATAGTTAGGAATTAATTGACCGATAATGCCTAAGTCGTTTAAATCTGGCTTTACACAGTTATTAGGGCAGCCACCTACAGCAATTTTAAATTTGTGAGGTAATTTTACACTAGCATAACCATTGTAGAAACGCTCGTGAATTTCTTCTGAAAGTGCAAATGTATCAATAAGACCATATTGGCAAGTAGTTCCTTTACAGGATACAACCGGACGTACTTTAGAACCGGTACCACCGGTAACAAGTCCTTCTTTTGCAATATATTCACGGAACTTCTCAATGTTATCGTAATGAACACCTTGGCATTCAATTGTTAATCTTGTTGTTAAAGTAACGATACCGTTTCCATAAAGTTCAGTTGCTTCAGATAAGCATTTGTTTTGGGCTGTAGTAATTTTACCATTAACAGTAATAATTCTTGCTGAAAAGTTATCAGTTCCTTTGTTTCTAAGAAACCCAAGGGCCTTTACTCTTTTTTCATCTTCTGCAGTTACTTTTAATTGTGTCATGTTTTCCCTCCGTAAAATTATTAATTTTAGCCTCTATGCTGCGACAATCTTTTAGGAGCAGCTAATGGCTCAAGTTTGGCGTAGCACAAACTTTGCGAGTGAAAGATTAAAAATCTTTTCACACTTAAAATCATGCCTGCTTAGTAGGCACTTATCTAAACTTAAATTGAATTAAATATAGATCCACCCTCAAGAACCAGAGTATTTGTATATCCGAAATGTTTCAGACGATTTTGTAATAAATAAGCTCTTTTACCTTTGGAGCAGACTAGTAAGAGTTTATCATCCAATGCATAGTCTGCGACTTTACCTGTTACCTTCGTTAAATCCAGATGAGGAGCACCTGTAATGGATGGGTTAAGAGAGGCATCTATTAATTGGTAGCCTTCCGCCTTGTCCGCCATATAGTCTGCTGGAGTCATACTATTGAATGCACCACTAATTTTATTTAAAAGAATATTTACCGTATGAGATAATGGATGAATAGCTGTAGAGAATGGAGGTGCGTATGCTAAATCCATGTCCACAATATCTTCTAAAGTTGCCTTCATTGTAAGAGCAGTAACTGCGATATCAATCATTTTATCGACATTACCTTTACCAAGTACTTGAAGGCCTAATAATTTCTTTGTTGCTCTATCAGCAACCATTTTTACTATAAAGTAAGATGCCTGTGGATAGTAGTGTGCTTTATCATCTACAACAGTGACAACACTGACAGCGTCATAGCCAGATTCCATAGCCGCTTTTTCTGTTAAACCAGTTCTTCCTACATTTAATTCAGGTAATTTACAAACACCGGTTCCAAGTACACCGCGATAGGAGATGCTACCTCCGGCTATATTTCTAGCGACAATACGTCCCTCAATATTAGCGGAAGAACCCATAGGGGACCAGGCGCTTTCTTTCGTTAATGCATTGGATACGCAAGCACAGTCTCCAACTGCATAGATATCAGGATCGTTTGTCATAAGATATTCATTTACCTTAATCGTCTGATTTTTCATTAATTCTAAACCGGTGTCTACGGCAAAGGATGTGTTAGCACGAATACCCATTGCAAGAATTACTGCATCACATTTGATCGCACGTTTTTCGGTTTGAACTTTCTCTACTTTCCCATCACCAAGAATAGCTTCTAATCTGGTATTCGTCATTGCCATAATAACATGATCGGCCAAATGATTTTCAACATAATCTGCAAATTCAGGGTCAAAACCAGGTAAGATATGGTCTGCCATATCGAGTACAGATACGCGTACACCTTGGATGCTTAAGTTTTCAGCAACTTCAAGGCCAATAAAACCACCACCTACAACCACTGCGCGTTTCATCTTTCCTGCTTCCACCGCTTCGCGAAGACCAATGGCATCTTCAGGAGTTCTCATGTAATATACACCATCTAAATTAACGCCTTCAATCGCTGGTTTGATTGGGCTAGCACCCGAAGCAATTACTAACTTGTCATAAGAATATGTAGATAATTCGTTTGTTGTTAGACTCTTTGCTTCCACAGTTTTTTGATCTCTGTTAATTTTGATAACTTCCGTCTCAGTCAATACGGTAGCACCAGTTAATGCTGAAAAACTAGCTGGTGTGTTGACTATTAATTGCTCACGTTGTTCAATAACGTTACCAACATAGTAAGGTAAACCACAACCAGCGTAAGAAATATCTTTGCTTTTGGTCAAAATGGTCACGTCATAATCGCGGTTCTCACGTTTTAACTTTGCTGCAACTTTAGTACCTGCGGCAACGCCGCCAATGATTAAAATCTTCACAGTTACACCATCCTTTGTTTATTATTTAACATTCTTATAATATAGCACTTGTTTTAACATAAGGAAAGTGATAAAATCTAATCTAAGTCATAGGTAAAACCTATGGTAAGATAAAATTAAAATTAATATTTTTAATAAAATTTAGGTTTTTAAGAGAACTAAATATAACGAATGTAAAGAGGTAATTCCATGACAATACGCCATTTAAGAATATTTAACGAAGTAGCACAAAGCGGGAAGATGAGCATTGCTGCGGCTAAATTTTATGTATCTCAGCCAACCGTAAGCCAAGCAATTAAGGAATTAGAAGAACATTATGGGGTACTATTATTTGAACGGTTATCAAAAAAACTACATATAACAGAAAAGGGAAGACAGTTGCTTTCCTATTCTAAGCAAGTAGTAGAACAATTTGATTTTTTAGAAAGTAAAATGTTTGAAACAACAGGGTACGAGAAGCTTAAAGTTGGTTCTACAATTACGGTTGGAAGCTGTCTCATAAATGATATATTAAATTCATATCAAGAGTTAAACAATGAAGTTGATGTATATTCCTATGTAAACAACACGCATAATATTGAAGAGAAGCTATTGAATTCTGAGTTAGATATTGGTCTTGTAGAGGGTAGAGTAAAAAGCTCGGATTTAGTGTCAATCCCTGCTGTTGACGATTACCTAGTTTTAGTATGTAGTGCGAATCACTCTTTTGCTAAGAAAAAAAGCTTTACATCAAAGGATTTAGCTGGTGAAAAATTTGTGATGCGAGAAGAAGGTAGCGGAACTAGGGAGTTATTTGAAAACTATTTAGATGAGCAGGGCGTATCCATAAATGTTAGTATGGTTGCAAATTGTCCCACAGCAATGGTACGATCTGTGATTGATAATCAATGTTTGGCTGTATTATCGATTCGACTTGTAGATGAGTATGTTAAAAGTGGTAGTATTGTTGTAATTAAAAATAGAGATACAACCTGGAATCGTTCCTTTAGTATTGTATATCATAAAAATAAGTTTATTTCTAAGCATATGGATGAATTCATTAATCTTGTTAAAAAGTATAAAAATTCTGATATCTTTAATCTTATCTTAGAGCAGTAAGAATGGTTCGGGTGTCATAATTCTATATAAGTTGTAGAATAGGGCTGTTGCAAAAACATGAAAACTACATTGCGAAAAGAATTCTCATATTTCATAACGTGGAAATGAGAATTCTTTTTGCATCTTAGTAATAAATATATTGAAACAGGCTTTATTAATTTACTTGGAGGTTTATGAAACTCGAACCTACCTAAAATTTACTTGGTGGTTTATGAGACTGTATACAATTTACCTGGTGGTTTATGACACCCGACCTGCCTAAAAATTTTCTTGGTGACTTAAGATACCTAATCCTGTTAATAAAATAACATAGGTAAATCTTATGAATGTCTTAGGAGATTCTTATTTGTAACAATTTAAGTGCTGTGTTATGTTAACTGTAATAAAAATTATAAAGAATTATGAAGTTTTTTTCTTAAAAGAATCCGATAATTAGGAGTTTCGTAATTCATAAGTGGAATGAAAAAGTGAGGATATAAAAATGAATATCAGCATGGTGGGGATTGATTATAATACCGCAAGTATCGAAGATAGAGAGCATTTTACTCTAACATCGGACAAACAATTAGAAATTGCAAAAATAATAAAAGAGACGTATCATGCGAGCGGTTGTATCATATTATCTACCTGCAATCGAACAGAAATTTGGTTTAGCGAATTGGGTACCTCGGAAGCAGAGTGCTTTCATCAGTTAGTACTTGGAGAAAATGCGAAAGAGACTATGCGTAGTATTTGTGTCTGCAGGCAGGGGGATGAGGCAGTAACATACTTAATGGAATTAGGTTGCGGTATTCACTCTCAGATATTTGGTGAGGATCAGATTTTGACTCAATTAAAGCAAGCTCTGCAGCAAGCAAGAGATTATCAATATGTAGACTCCGTCTTAGAATGTTTATTTCGAACGGCGATTACCGCCGCAAAAAAAGTAAAAACAAGTATTCAAATCGCAAAGGGCAATACTTCCCTGCCTCAAACCATTGTAGAACAACTTGAAAAAGAACAGGGAGATTTATTGGGAAAATCTTGTTTGGTAATTGGTAATGGAGAAATGGGCCGTCTAATGACTGAAAAATTATTAGAGAAGAAGTGTAAAGTATGGATGACCCTTCGCCAATATAAAAAAAGCAAAGCAATCATTCCAGAAGGTAGTGGAGTGGTATTATATGATGAGAGATATGAACATATTGCGGTCATGGATTATATTTTTAGTGCTACAAAAAGCCATCATTTTACTATAAATAAAAGTATGTTTGAAAATATTAGGCTAAAAGGAAAGACCTATTGTCTTATTGATTTGGCAATTCCAAGAGATATTGAGCCAAGTGTTGAAGAGCTTAGCGATGTAACTGTATACAATATGGATTACTTTTGTCAGGAAGTAAATGATAGAGAAAAAGAGTTAGAAGAAACAAGGGAACTGTTATCTGAGTATGTAAATGAATTTAAACAGTGGTATCAATTCCGCAATCTTGTATCAACGGTGGATGACATTAGTAATATTGTGAGTGACATTACGGATGCTAAGTTAACAAAAGTCTATAAATCAATTGATTTATCTAGGGAACAACAAGAACTATTGCAATCTAATGTTCAAATGGCTGCTAAAAAGGCAGTATCTAAGATTATTTTCGGACTTCGTGATGTCTTACAGATTGACCAATGTGAAGAAGTGCTACAAGCTTTGGAACAATCAGCTATGAACTGTACGGATTCTGTTAAGTAATCATACTTCGTAATTACCTAAGGATGTAAATAAGATAGGAGGATCGGTTTGAGATTTCCAGTATTTATAGATTTACAGAATAGAAAGATCGTTGTAATTGGCGGTGGAAACATAGCCTTAAGAAGAATACAAGCACTGCTTTTGTTTGATGGGGAGATAACGGTTATTGCACCGCATTTGCATGAAGAGTTACTGGATTTATTTCATAACCAAAAGATCGTTTGGTCACAAAAGGAATATGAAACGGGTGATTGTGAACAAGGATATATGGTTTTAGCATGCACCAATGATAGAAGAGTTAATTACTCTGTTTATTTAGAAACAAAAGGAATGAATTGCTACCGAAATATTTGTGATTGTAAGGAAGAGAGTAATTTCTATTTTCCAGGCATCGCAGTAAAGGGAGAGGTTGTAGTTGGAATCACTGCCAGCGGTACGAATCATCATTTGGCAAAAAATGTGACAAGAAAAATACAACAGGATCTAGAGACAATAATGAGGTAAAGTGACAAAACAAAGCTGACCAAAGTTACAGGCTTAGAAAGGCGTGGTAATTAATATGAAAAAGCAAAAAATCGTGGTGGGTAGTCGAGATAGTAAATTAGCTGTAATGCAGACGGAATTAATTATGCACGAGATTAATCGCAATAACCCGGAAATAGAGTTAGAGTTAGTTACGCTAAAGACTACCGGTGACTTAATACTAGATCAAAGTTTAGATAAGATTGGGGGAAAAGGTCTCTTTGTTAAGGAATTAGACCTAGCATTACTAGATGGCAGAATTGATATAGCAGTTCATAGTTTAAAGGATATGCCAATGGAAGAGAACAAAGAACTACCGATTGTGGCATTACCAAAGCGCGGGGATGCGAGAGATGTATTAGTGTTGCCAAAAGGATGTGAATTCATTGAATATGAAGATATGAACTTATACTATCAAAATATCGGATCTTCTAGTGCAAGGAGAAAGTTACAAATACAAAAATTATTGCCAAGTGCTGGTACTAGCGGTGTTCGCGGCAATGTTATTACAAGACTGGACAAATTAGACAGAGGAGAGTATACTTCTTTGATTTTAGCAGCAGCAGGGTTACAAAGAGTTGGCTTACCACATCGTATCAGTCATTATTTTTCAGTGGAAGAGATGATTCCGGCAGCAGGTCAAGGTATACTGTCCATTCAAGCTAGGAGAGATTTAAATGTTGATTTCCTAGAAAATATCAAGGATGCTAATACAACATACGCTTCCTTAGCAGAGAGAAGCTTTGTCCGCACCTTAGATGGGGGTTGTTCTTCACCAATCGCAGCATATGCAGCAGTAGAAGGGGAAGAATTGAAGTTAGTCGGCTTATATTATAATGAGAAAACAACAGAACATAGAGTTGCCACAGTTGTAGACCACAAGGAAAGAGCAGAAAGAGTCGGAGAACAATTGGCATTACGCTTAAGAGGTGAGATTGGATGATGGCAGGAAAAGTGTGGTTAGTTGGTGCAGGGCCGTCAGACCCTGGATTGCTCACGATAAAAGGAAAAGCTGTTTTAGAGCAAGCGGAAGTAGTGGTATATGATCAGTTGGTAGGAGATGGAATTCTTTGTATGATACCAAAGTCTGCAAAGAAGATAAATGTTGGTAAATATGCAGGAAATCATACGGTAGTACAAGAGCGTATTAATGAGATTCTATTAGAAGAGGCTTTGGAAGGTAAAAGGGTAGTAAGGTTAAAAGGCGGTGATCCTTTCTTATTTGGTAGAGGAGGAGAGGAGCTTGAGTTACTTTGTGAACATGGTATTCCTTATGAGATTGTACCAGGCATAACATCTGCAATCTCTGTACCTGCCTATGCGGGGATACCAGTGACTCATCGTGATTTTACCTCATCCTTACATATTATTACCGGACATAGAAAGAAAGGATGTAAAGAATCCATAGATTATAAAAGTTTAGTAGCTCTTGGAGATACAACGCTTGTGTTTTTAATGGGTGTTGCTGCATTATTCGATATTTGCAGAGGATTAATTGATGCAGGAATGGATCAAGCTACACCGGCTGCAATATTAGAACGTGGCACTACTGCAAAGCAAAGAAAGATTATTGCAAACCTGGCTACGTTACCTGAGGAAGCAAACAATCAGAACATAGGCACACCTGGTATTATTGTAGTAGGTAAAGTGTGTTCGCTTTCTCAAACCTTTGCCTGGGCAGAAAAGAGATTACTTGGCGGGGTAAGAGTAGTTGTAACAAGACCAAAAGATAAAGTATCTTCACTAGCAACGAAACTTTATGATCTTGGAGCAGAGGTAGTAATGTTATCTGGAACTTATACAAAACCAATTGAGGATAATACCCAGTTGATCGAGGTGCTTGATACAATCCAGGATAATAAATGGATTCTATTTGCAAGCGAAGTGGCGGTAGATATTTTCTTTGATTGTTTATGGCAGCAGCAGATTGACATTCGAAGCTTATGGAATTGTCATTTTGCAGCTGTAGGACCTACGACCCGAAAGGCAATAGAGAAAAGAGGTATTCGTGTAGACTATATGCCAGAGAAATATTATGGAATGGAACTGGCAAAAGGAATTGAAGCGATGGCTAAACCACAGGATAAAGTGCTTGTACTAATACCGAAAGAAACAGATAGCGAACTTGCTAATTATTTATCCACTACAAAGGTAAATATGAAGGCTGTTCCGGTGTATGAAATTGTCTATGAGGATAATGAGCAAGTAAATATAGAGGAATCAGATATTGTAACATTTACAAGTGCTTCTACAGTTCGAAGTTTTGTTAATACAATGAAAGATATAGATTTTCATAAGGTTCAAGCAGTATGTATTGGAGAGCTAACAGCAAAAGAAGCAGCTTTCTATGGAATGAAAATTAATGTTGCAAAAGAAGCTACTATTGATAGTTTAATTGAGAGTGTTATAGAAATAAACAAGAGAGAATTGTGAGAAGAAATTCTAGGGCACCTTAATACGGTGCCGAAGAACTTCTAAATCTCACACAGAAGTTTGTGGCTGCGTAATCCTCGGCACAAACTTCCAGCCTACTACTAAGCAGACTTGTTTTCAAAAATTTACGCAGAGGGAACTGTAAAATAGTTCCCTTAGCATTGGAAATATGGAGGATTAATGTAATATGGAATTATTAAAACGTCCAAGAAGATTAAGAACAAATCCATTGATTCGAACAATGACAAGGGAAACTAGGATGGATGCCTCATCCTTGATTTATCCTATGTTTGTGAAAGATGGAAATGGTATTAAGGAAGAAATACCATCAATGGAAAATCAATATCGCTATAGCGTAGATATGCTTCCGAAAGCTCTTTATGAAGCAGCAGATGCTGGAGTTAAGAGTGTAATGCTCTTTGGAATACCTGACAGTAAGGATGAATGTGGAAGTGGAGCCTATGCGGAGGATGGAATTGTTCAAAGAGCATTAAGAATTGCAAAAAGAGAATGTCCAGATATGTACCTTATAACAGATGTATGTATGTGTGAATATACATCTCATGGTCATTGCGGCATATTAAAGGGTGACACGGTTGATAATGACGCCACTCTGCCATATTTAGCAAATATTGCGTTATCACATGTTGCCGCCGGTGCTGATATGGTAGCACCTTCAGATATGATGGATGGAAGAATCAATGAGATTCGTACCTTACTTGATAAAAACGGTTATATAGATACACCAATTATGTCTTATGCTGTAAAATACAGCTCTGCTTTTTATGGTCCATTTCGTGAAGCTGCTGGTTCGGCACCCGCATTTGGAGACCGAAAAAGCTATCAAATGGATTATCACAACAGAAAAGAAGCTTTAAAAGAAGCTTTACTGGATGTAGAAGAAGGTGCAGATATTATCATGGTGAAACCTGCGCTATCCTATCTTGATATTATTCGTGAGGTTGCTAATGAGATCACGTTACCGGTGGCCGCTTATAGTGTAAGTGGAGAATATGCCATGATTAAAGCTGCTGCAAATTGCGGATATATAGATGAAGATAGTATCGTTTGCGAATCCGCTACAAGTATATATCGTGCTGGATCGAATATTTTAATAACTTATTATGCAAAAGAATTGGCTAAATTTATTAAGGATGGGAGAATTGGATAATGACAAAATCAGAACAACTATTTGAACGAGCAGTAAAACATCTTCCAGGTGGAGTAAACAGTCCGGTACGAGCATTTTTATCAGTAGGCGGTAGTCCGCGTTTTATTGAGTCAGCAGATGGGGCTTATATCTATGATGTAGATGGAAATAAATATATTGATTATATAAATTCATGGGGGCCGATGATTTTAGGTCATAATCATGAAGTGATTCGTACAGCAGTAATAGAAGCTGCACAAAAAGGGTTAAGTTATGGCGCGGCTACAGAGGCTGAAGTTGAAATGGCAGAACTATTATGTGAAATTGTTCCATGCTTTGAAATGGTACGAATGGTAAACTCTGGAACGGAAGCCGTAATGAGTGCCATTCGAGCTGCAAGAGGATATACAAAAAGAAATAAAATTATTAAATTCGAAGGTTGCTATCATGGTCATAGTGATGGATTATTAGTAAAAGCAGGATCCGGGGTTATGGTCGCGGGTATTCCAGATAGTATGGGAGTTCCAAGTAATTGTGTAAAAGACACATTACAAGCAAAATATAATAATTTAGATAGTGTTATAGAATTATTTAAACAGAATAAGGATGAAATTGCTGCTATTATTGTAGAACCAGTGGCTGCTAATATGGGAGTTGTATTACCCGAAGAGGGATTTTTGGAAGGCCTTAGAGAGTTGTGTACGAAACATGGAGCACTTCTAATTTTTGACGAAGTAATTACAGGTTTTCGTCTTTCTTTAAGTGGAGCACAAGGTTATTATAATATAATACCAGACTTAGCTACCTTTGGGAAAATTATAGGCGGTGGTATGCCAGTGGGTTGCTATGGTGGACGACGTGAAATTATGGAAATGGTTGCTCCAGTTGGTCCGGTATATCAAGCAGGAACCTTAAGTGGAAATCCAGTAGCTATGGCAGCAGGCATGGCTCAGCTTAAGTACTTAAAGGAACATCCAGAGGTATATACGAAGATTAATGAACTAGGGGAGTATTTTAGAAATAAAGTAAATGAATTATTTGATAAGTATAATATAAAGTATCAAGTGTCTGGGGTAGGTTCATTAGCATGTATTTTCTTTGCTGATTCAAGGGTTACGGATTACGAAACAGCAAAGCTTGCTGATACAAAGGAATTTGCTAGATATTTTAGATTTATGTTAGAACATGGAATCTATATAGCACCTGCTCAATTTGAGGCAATGTTCTTTTCTAATGCTCACACTTATCAGGATATTGAGGATACTCTTCTTGTTATTGAGCAGTATTTAAAGATTCAATAAATCAATGAGTAATCAACAAATCA
Source organism: Lachnoclostridium phytofermentans ISDg (assembly GCF_000018685.1). Classification (NCBI taxonomy): domain Bacteria; kingdom Bacillati; phylum Bacillota; class Clostridia; order Lachnospirales; family Lachnospiraceae; genus Lachnoclostridium; species Lachnoclostridium phytofermentans. The sequence goes on from NC_010001.1 coordinate 2,206,052, forward strand.
ATGAGTAATCAACAAATAATTAAGATAAACTTAAGTATGCCATGAAGTCTATTGTAAATGGTAACTATGTTCATGGGACATATGGATACCAACTCCTTTTGCTTAGAGAAGTTTCAGAGAAGTTGTTAAAAGAAGTTGCTAATAGAAAACAGTAATTATTCAAAAAGAGAATAATAGAAATCCACTAGAATTGAGGACATGAGAGTGACAACTTTCATGTCCTTTTTTTAGGTAGAGGCTAATATTGTTGACAAATAAAATTACTTAAAGTATAATAAAGTTAAATAAAGTGTAACAAAAAACAATAATATATATCAAAATACAATATTCTAATTGATCCATGAAGGGGTAATTTTATATGGAAGATAAATTTTATACTATTAATCAAGTTGCAGAAATTCTAGATATGCACCACAAAACAATAAGAAATTTCATATCAAATGGTAAACTTAGAGCAAGTAAAGTCGGAAAGCAGTGGAGAGTATCCGATGATGATTTAAACTCCTTTATGAAAAATAGTAAAGACCAGAGAGAGGGAGAACAAGTTATTGAATTTTCCTCCAATGAGACATTCTCCAAGACTGTAAAGAGAAAAATCAATGTATCAACGGTTTTAGATATTGAGGAAATAGATAAAGGACAATATATGAGGATATCGAATACTCTTCTTGCCGTTATGAATAGCAAAGACCCCGAGATGCAGAATTCAACGTTAAATGTGAAGTATTACGAAAAGGATAATAAATTGAAGGTGTTGCTTTGGGGTGAAGTAAAATTCATGGAAGAGATGCTTAGTGTAATATCTCTACTTGTAGATAGAAAATAAACCAATAATCATTACGGCGTTTGAAAGGGGATTTAAAATTATGGATATTAAAACAATAATAAGAAATAACATAGCAATAGCATTGGTTAACAGTGAGGATCAACTAATAACTGATGTTCAGTCTGCTCTTGATTTGATAATGACTGTAAATTATGAAACAGGTAGTAATCGGATAATTCTAAATAAATCAACCATAACAGAAGATTTTTTTAAACTAAGCACTTGTCTTGCAGGAGAAATACTTCAAAAGTTTATTAATTATGATGTGAAAGTGGCTATTACCGGAGACTTCTCCATCTATACAAGCAAGCCATTAAAAGATCTCATGTATGAAAGTAATCATGGAAAGGATTTATTTTTTGTTTCCACAGAGGATGAGGCAATTGAGAGATTAACATCTGTTTAATGTAACTAAAAAATTGATTAATATAACAGATTCGTTTTCCAATGAAGGTTTTTTACATGAAACGTATCGTAAGCATAATTTTCTGTAATTGTAAGTAGCAATATCGATAGTCCTTTACACCTGAGAAGAGTTATTGAGAGAAGAAAAATTAATAATTTGCGACCTTGTAGAAAAAGATATAATTTCTTTATACAGGGTCCTTTTTTGTTTGACATTTTTAATTATTCATTTTGTAATTGCCTCTTATATGTGAATTCACGTTTCCAAATCGTTATTTGCCCTAAGTTTGTAACGGAAGTTGCTCATAATATCCTTTAAATATAAGCTTTTTCCACTCTCTGTTTTTATAAGACCTAATATGGGCATGAAAAAATTAATGTTGGGTATATTATCCTTATTAACAGTGCTTAGTTTTTTCTTCATAAATTTAAATACAACAGTAAACTCATTAAGTGCTAGCAAATATACATATATAGCCTAAAGGAGGAAACATATATGAAAAAAACAAGTCGTATCTTATTAGTACTTGCATTGGTGATTAGTTTATTCGCTGGTTGTGGTAAAAAAAATACAACAGGTGAAGGTACAACACCAGCTCCTACCGCAGGACCTACGAATGAGGCTTCCAAAGAGACCCCTACAGAAAGCCCAAAGCAAAATGTTACAATAAAAGTAGCAGCAATCGAGACAGCTTATGGTGCTGACATGTGGACAAAAGTTTGTGCAGCATTTGAAGCAAAAACTGGCATTAAAGTTGAACTTACAACCGACAAGTTACTAGAGGATGTGATTGGTGCAGGAATGAAGGCTGGTGATTATCCAGATGTTGTGCATTTAGCAACGGGACGTCCAGCAGCGTTAACAGAGACTTTAATAAAAGAGAATGGCTTAGAAGAACTTACTGATGTTTTAAATATGACAGTTCCAGGAGAAGACAAGAAGGTTAAAGATAAGATTGCTGGTGGATTTACAGAATCATCTTTAACAAATCCTTATAACAATGGAAAGACATACATGGCACCGATGTTCTACAGCCCATGTGGTTTATTCTATAACAAAGGCTTATTCGCAGAAAAAGGCTGGACAGTTCCAACTACTTGGGATGAAATGTGGGCATTAGGAGATAAAGCAAAAGCAGAAGGTATCGCATTATTTGCTTATCCAACTGCAGGTTATTTTGATGCATTCTTCTATGCACTTCTTTATGAAGTAGGCGGTGCAGATTTCTTTACAAAAGCGACCACATATACAGAAGGGATCTGGGATACTCCAGAAGCAAACAAGGCATTTGACATTGTTGCTAAATTAGCATCTTATACTGAAAAATCAGTTCCATCTAACGCTAATAACGATAATTACCTTAAGAATCAGCAGTTAATCTTAAATAACAAGGCTTTATTTATGCCAAATGGTACTTGGGTTGTTGGTGAAATGAAGGATGCTCCTCGTGCAAAAGGTTTTGAATGGGGATTTACAGCCCTTCCAGCAATCGCTAAGGGTGAAGATTCCTATTCCTTTACATGGTTCGAGCAGATATGGATTCCAGTAGCTGCAGCGCATAAAGATGCAGCAAAACAATTTGTAGCATTTATGTATTCTGATGAAGCTGCTAAGATTTTCGCAGAGTCCGGTGCTATTCAACCAATCGTTGGTTTTGCTAAAAAATTAGAAGGTGACAACAAGTTATTCTACAGTATCTACGATAACGGTGCAAAAGCTGCTTTAGGTGGTTTTGCAGCGACAGAACCAGTAGAAGGTGTAAATTTTGCTGATACCGTATTTGGAACAGTAAACTCCTTAGTAAGTGGAGATAAAACAAAAGCCCAGTGGATTGACTTAATTAAAAAAGATAGTGACTTGCTACGTGCTGCATTAAAAAAATAAATACAGTAAGTGAGTAAAGAGATTGGCTATAGTTATAGTCAATCTCTTCTTTACTTAATAAAGGAGTAAAATTATGAGTAAAAAGAAAATTGCAATTATAACTGGTGCTAATAGTGGATTGGGTAAGGAGTTTCTAAAGTTATTGAATAATGAAAAGGATATAGCGGAAGTTTGGGCAATCGCAAGAAACAAAGAGCGATTAGATCAATTAGTTACTGAATTTGGGAGCAAGATAAAAGTTTTTTCAAAAGATTTATCAAAATTAGAGGAGATAAAGGAACTTAAAGATTTTTTGAAGAAAGAAGACGTATGTATAAAATACCTTATAAATAATGCAGGATTTGCTAAGTTTTGTTCCTATAATGACCTCAGTATCGATGTATCTCTTAATATGATTGACTTAAATATTAGTGCTGTTGTGGCAATGGGACTAATATGTATTCCATACATGAAAAAAGGTAGTCACATCATAAATATTGCTTCTCAGGCGTCATTCCAACCATTACCATATCAGAACATTTATAGCTCAACCAAAGCATTTGTAAGAAATTATACCAGAGCATTAAATATTGAACTTAAAGAGAAAGAAATTAATGCAATTGCCGTATGTCCAGGTTGGATGATAACGGGGTTGTTTGACAGAGGGGTGATTGGAGCAGAAAAAGGTACCAATAATTTCGCTGGTATGGTATCACCAGATCTTGTTGCTAAAAAAGCATTAAAAGATGCTAAGAAAAATAAAGATATTTCTGTCTATGGTATTTATACAAAATTCAGTCACTTATTGGCAAAGTTATTACCACAAAAGATGATGATGCAGGTTTGGCTAAAACAGCAGCATATTAAAAATTAAGAACAAAAAAAAGACTTCCGGAGCGATGATCGTGCTGTCGGAACGAAGATGCGATTGGTTTGAGCCTAATTCAATTGGGTGAACTACGCGGATCAGCAAAATAGCCTTTGCGAAGTTCACCACGGTTATAAAACACTTCATTTCGTTACGATAGATTGAACGTAATTAAGCATTTCATTTTTTGACTGTATTGTTTGAGTATGGTCTACAATCTGCTGTTGTGCTTCCGCAGATAAAGAGAAAAAATGATCCATTGCATTATATTGTTCGAGTGCTAAACCAAGACCTACCGGTAAATCCGCGCCACTAGTATACTTTACCATTTTAATAACCAGCCTTTCCAAAGCTTGCAGACCCAGTTTTTAGCGTTTTTATACTTAAACTGATTGTGAGCTGCCTACGCTTCTAAAATTATAATTATTTATAGACAGGTAGACTATAAATAATTATAAGGGATAAGATACAATATATTATTTTGCTTTTTCTCTAAAATATTCGTGGCCTATATAAAACCACAAACATATGAAAAGTGGAAAAAGAAGAATTTTAAGAATAATATCAGCAAACGAGAAAATATGATCTATGATAAGGAAAAGGATGCGTATACCTTTCATAATGAAAAGCGGCTAAAACCAACTGGAATGATAAATAGAACGGCTTTAATCTATTAATACAAAGCAGAACTTTTATTAATTTAATCAACTACTTTTTTTAGCTCAAAACATGTTGCTTCTAATAGTAGGATAAGTCTATCATGATTAACAACAAAAAAAGATACAGGTATACTAAGACCATGTTCAGTAGAAGACAGGTAAACTTCTAACCATTTTACTTCATCATTTACATTTAAACCTGGCAGATCTATTTTAAATAGTCTATAAAAAGAATCTGAGTTATAGCATATTGTGCTTATATCATAGAGAGGATCTCTTGTTATGTATTGATAAACATCATAGTTTTTAAGCTCCATTGATGAAAATAAGTCTTCTTTGATTATAATCTTATCATCAATAACTTTTTGCCCAGTTGGATATTCAGAAGCATCATTATATGAATTTGCAAATCCTAAAAGTTTCTCAACTTGCCAAGTTCCATAGAGGAAAATTTCCGTTTCATTGTGCAAATTCATTTGTCCTTTAAATGGTTTAGATGTATTAATTGGAATAATAGAATTATCCGTTTCCGTTTCAGGCTCACTAGAAATATTTGTTTGATTGTTTTCTGCATTTTCCACGTTATCATTTGAAGTAGTTGTATCCATAATATCTTGAGTTGGTGTCATAGTGTCTGCATTTGATTCACTTGACTGAGATTTTTTTTTACAACTAATATTAATAAAACAACATGAAATTATGATCATGTAAAAAAGTGATTTTTTAAACATAAAAATTCCTCTTTTCATTTAAGAAATAGACTTATTAAGATAGACCACTCTCTTTTACTTTATAGTCTATATAATAAATTGTCAATAGAAGTTTACAGTAACCAGTTTTTATGATTGGTGGCTGATTCAGTTATCAGGAGTGCCCTAAAGGAATTGTTACTCTATACAGTTTTGTTGGATCTATAGTATTTCATTAATGTAGAGTAAAATTATTGAGAAGAGATTGCAGTTCTAATAATTATGTGATATTGATGTCAAGGAATTTAAAATATTCTTTGAGTTTACGGCCAATATTTAGTATTATATAGAAGAATCATTGAAAAATCAGCTATGTAACATGCAATGCAATTGTAATGCGACATTAAGAAACTGAAACTTGATGGAGGGTTTTCGATAGTAACCAGACAATCGATTTCAAGATGGAAATCAAAGGACTGTATCCTTAAGGATGTGGATGAAGACTGGGTATTCTTAGATGTTGAAAAATCCGGTATTCAAAAGTTGATAAGAATTAAACCATTAAGGGAATACAATTAAATAACGAGAGATATTAACAAAAGAGATGAAAGGCTGAAGAGATGAAAGGCTGAAGAGATTATGTATTACATAACCTTTTCCAATTCTGTGTCGATTAACAGTTTAAAAATAAGTTATAAAAGAACAAAGTGAGGAATTTATATATGAATAAAGTAATAGTTTTAGATCTGAAATTCAAATTTGGTGAAATGGAGGATGTTATATATCCAACTGTTTTAATTGATGATACGAATATGATCTTAATTGACTGCGGATATACCGGTTTTCTTCCTATTATTGAACAGGAAATGGAGAAAAACAAGCTTAATTGTGCAGATTTGACCCATGTTTTGATTACGCATCAAGATCATGATCATATGGGGGCATTATATGATTTAAAGCAGAAATATCCGCATATAAAGGTTATTGCAAGTAAAAAGGAATCACCATATATTTCTGGTAGAATTAAGAATTTGCGATTGAAGCAAGCAGAAGAAATGCAGCCTTATTTACCTGAAGAACAAAAGGCTTTTGGTTTGGCGTTTTGTAACATTCTAAAAAGTGTTCAACCTGTTGAAGTGGATTTTGAAGTCCAAGATGGAGATTATTTTGATTGGTGTGGGGGTTGTACGATCCTTGAGACACCAGGACATACACCAGGACATATTTCTGTTTATGTTAATCAGAAGAAAATTATCATTACAGGGGATGCAGCAGTAATTGAAAATGGAGAGATTGTGATTGCAAACCCCCAATATACATTAGATCCAAAAGAAGCCGAAGTATCACTAAAAAAAATAATGAAATATGATGCAAAAAAAATTATCTGCTACCATGGTGGTATCTTTATTTTTTAAACTAACTGATTATATATGTCCTTAAATATTACCAGGTATATGGGCATCTTAATGTATAATCAAGACATCGTCGAAAGAAAAAAAATTACGAACTTATTGACCAGTTTCTTCCGCTTGCCTAGAATATAATTACTGGTTGAAATACATCTTTTTTATATTTTTATACTTCCTCCATTGAGTGCGAACATAGTTGATTATTGAAGAATAGTATATTATGTACACCAATTTAGAAGCTATATATAGGAGGAATATATGAGTTACACTAATCCATATGGTCAGCCGCAAGGAATTGCGTCTCTTGATACGAATAAATTAAGGGAGATATTAATAGGTGAAATTGATGCGATAAACGGTTATGAAAATCACATTGCAAATTCAAATATGGAAGACATCAATGCTGCTTGGAGAAGCATCGTGGGAGATGAAAAAAAACACTATGGTATGATTCTTACTTTGATTCGCAAATATGACCCTGCACAATTTCAAGCATACACAGATCATATTGGTGATAAATTAGGCCCTAAATCACCGATTCAAACATATACGCCAAACTACGATAAGCAGATTATCTTAAATAATGTAAGAGAAGACGTAAAAGGCGAACTTGAAGCGGTTATCCTATATGAACAGCATTTAGATGAAATCCCCTATAGTGATGTCAAGTATGCATTATATTCAATAATTAATGAAGAAAAGGGGCATGCCGAGCACTTAACACAGCTGTTATTAAAATATGATATACAAAAATATAACGGACTGGAATAAAAATATTTATCTAGTGAAATCTGAATGCTGTATATCAAGTAGTAAGTATAGAAAGAAGATTAAATGAGAGGAAGGGGAGGCTTGTAATAGCAATTCCTTTCCTTTTATAGTTATATATGATAAACTTTTTAATATGGTTTTTCATCGGACAAGTTGTGCATCGATTACCAAGAAATAACTAATAAAAAAGAATGGAAGTAATATTTTCACTTGTTAAGCTATAGAGATGAGAAAATAAATGAAAAGAGGACAAAATAGTGGAAAAAGAAACTGCTAATAAATGTTGTTGTGGAAGTTCAATGCAATCTTCTTGCCAGACACAAAATAATAATTTGTGTTCTGTATGTGGAAAGCAGGGCACACTTGTAAAAAATTTTACAGTAAAGCATATGGTACTTGACGAGTTAATGGAGCAAGTCGGTGATAATGATTATTTTTTATGCATGGACGAAGAATGTAGTATTACTTATTATGATACACAAGCTAATATCAATTTTAATAAACAACAAGTAAAAGTACCAATATGGTTTAAAGCAGACGCTAATCCTAAGTATGTTTGTTACTGCAGTAAAGTAACAGAGGAACAAGTAATAGATGCTGTTTTAAAAGACGGCGCCGAAAATATGGAAGATGTCTTAAAAATCACCGGAGCAATGAAAAATTCACAATGTCAGAAAAACAATCCATTGGGAAAGTGTTGCCATCAGATTATACAGGATGCTATAGATAAAGGACTAGCTATGAAAAATGATTAATTCTAATGTTAAATAGTTTATGTTATTACAGGATATCGAGAAGTAATACAATACATACTTCTTATCTGTTTTAGGAAAATTAGCACCATCCGTTAGACGGATGGTGCTAATTTTATGGCGCCATGTATGGTGCATAGCTTACTGATTACGGAAGAGTCTTTAATTTTGCACCAACTGTATTGGAAAAATCATAATTATTGCTGGCATCCCAATTGATGGACCAGGTCATTGCACCACGTAGTGTAGGGTATGTCTTAGGTGGTTTATAAGAACCACCGTTGGTACCTTTTGTAAGGCAATCAAGAGCTGCATTTACAACACTTGGTGCAACATAGCCGCTACCAGCTCCCTTTGTGGAAGCAGGCAATCCAAGACCAACCTGATCGGGACGTAGTCCATTTTCTAGTTGAATAGCTGCCAAAGCAGTTATGAAATCCACAGAGCCTTGGGAGTATACCTTGCCATCCTGACCTAACATACTACCGGAGTTATAGTACTGAGTATTCACAACAGTTAAAATATCCTTGATATTCAATGCTACCTGGAAATAACCTGAGTTTACAGACTGCATGTCAAGAGTCTGAGGGGCCATTGTAATAATTAGTCCAGAACCAGCTTTTGTGGATAGTTGGCGTAATGCAGAAGTCATGTAGGTTGCATTGATTCCGTTTTCTAAGTCAATATCTACACCGTCAAATCCGTATTTTACCATGAGTGCATATACACTGTTAGCAAAATTAGTAGCTGAGGTCGTATTATTTACACTTACAGTACCGGTTTCACCACCTACAGAAATGATTACCTTCTGGCCCTTTGCCTTAGCTGCTGCTATGTCATTGATAAATTGCTGTTCGGTATAGCCGCCTAACTTAGAAGCAAGATTAGAATCCAGTTTAAAAGTAACTTCACCGGCAGTGGTTGTTGCTTCAGCAAAAGCTATTGCAATTATATTGTAGCTTTGTGGAACATCACTGATTTTTAAACACTTAGCGCCGTTATCAAAATTCTGCCAGTAACCAGTCAGGATGTGAGTAGGAAGACCTGTTTGGTTCTTTGATATTGTATATGTTGCACTTGCGACAGCGGAATCTTTCAGATTGGAAGCTGTTGCATAGGTTTTAATTGTAGTAGTTGCTGTAACTGCTATCGCACCGGTATATACCTTTGAAGTTGATACAGGAGTGGTGCCATCTGTAGTATATCGAATTGTTGCATTACTTGTTGCACAGGTAAGGACAACATCAATGTTTCCATAATAGGTTCCTTCCGCTACAGAAAATACAGGAGTTGCTACAGTATCGTTTTTATTTATGGTATAAGTGGAAGTAGCTGTTTGAGAATCATTCATGCCAGAGAGGAAAGCCTTTGCTTTTACTGTGGTTGTGGATGCAACCAAGATAGCTCCGCTATAGACAGTAGAAGAAGAGGTAGGCTCACTGCCATTCAAGGTATAGCGGATAGTACTACCGGAAGTCGAACAGGTAATTGTTACGCTTTGCGAGGCAGTATAGGTTCCACCCGCCGGGTTAAATGCAGGTGTAGCTACGGTTTGCGTAGTCCCACCGCTATATAATGACCATAGTGCAGGAACTACTGGAGGTTCCCAACCTGTAAGTGCTGTGTGTGATTGGATACATTGGTAGTTGTTGTTTCCATAGGATACAATATCACCAGCTTTATATGCAGTACCTGCTTGCCAGGTTGGATAAGCTGCCTTAACGACTGCATTGGATGATAGGGTAAATACCATAACAAACACTAATATGATGGCGATTGCTTTTAATGATTTTATTCTATTCATATAAATCCTCCATTCTGTTGCAATACTGCGAATTTGGGCGATAGCACAAATTCATGTTACACTACTATCTCTTTCTAAGGAAGCTGCCTTAATTAGGCAGCTCCGCCTTGATTATACTTACTTTAATAACAATGCCTTTTCATATCTTACAACTTTGGGTGCAAGTATCATATGTGCACATTGAATTGGAAGGTAATTCAATATGTCAACAGGATTTGTTTCTCGCAACTCGCTATTGTACTAAACCCCACAATGCTGGTACCACATCAGGGGTCCAGCCAGCCAAAGCTGTATGTGGCTGGATACATTTATAGGTCTTTCCGCTATAGGTTACCAGATCACCTGCTTTATAAGCTGTTCCAATTGTCCAAGCAGTTATTTGTGTAGAGCTGATTGTATAGGTTTGTGTGACCGTAGAGGAGCTAGTCATACCGGTCATAAATGCCTTAGCCTTTATGGTTGTAGTGGAACTTACCGTAATAGGAGAAGAGTATAAAGCAGAGGTAGCTGTAGGTTCCGTACCATCTGTAGTATAACGAATTTCCGCTCCTTGGGTTGCACAGGTAATGGTTACCGTCTGAGCACTTGAATAAGTTCCTCCCGCTGGGCTAAATACCGGTGTTGCTACTGTCTGGGTATTACCTATTGTATAAACAACCGTTGTTGTTAACGAGCTGTTCATACCACTCTTAAATGCTTTTGCTTTTAAGGTTGTTGTAGTATTTACTGTAAGAGCAGAAGAGTAAAGAGCAGAAGAAGCCGTAGGTTCGGTACCGTCTTTAGTATAACGAATTTCAGCTCCGGAAGTTGCACAGGTAATAGTCACTGTCTGAGCATTAGTGTAAGTACCACCTGCCGGACTAAATACTGGTGTTGCTACTGTCTGTGTTGTACTACCAATTAATTTCTGGAAAGCAAGTGTTGTTAATTCAAAATTACTGGTATCCCCTGAGATTTCCCATACAATTAAACCGCCATATCCGTTACTGTTAATATAATCACATCTTGCACTTAAGGAAGTGGTATCTTCATAGCTAAGTACAATTCCCTGAGATGCGTTATATAACCAAGGCGTCTTTGCATAGGTGTCGTCGCGATATTTCACAAATCCATTTTGGTTCTCCATGGTCTTTAAGGTGAAATAAGGATATTGCCCACCTGGTGATTGTGGATTATCCCAGGTACCGGTTGCTGCTCCAGTTGCATTTGCATACATCCCGTTGACTCCACCAGTAACACCTTTCCATCCTCTGGAATAATAAGGGGAACCTACCAACAGTTTCTCGGCAGGAATCTTATATACCTGCTGTAAGGTCTTCATAGCGGAGTCCGTATTATACCTGTTCTTAATGTCAACAGGTGAAGTAGGACAAGGGTCATTAGGATTTGCATAGAGTGGAGACTGATGATTTGTTGTATTTTCCCATGCCCCGTGCATATCGTAGGTCATAACATTTATGAAGTCCAGATACTGGGCATAGATATCTGGTTCCTGCAGGGCAAGCTTGTCATAACCGGAAGGAGCAGCTATCGTTAACAACTTACCGTTTAAGCCATTGTTATTATATGCCTGACGTATTTCACGTAGTAAAGAGGTGAAATTCTGCTTATCCTCCGGTCCTCCTGGGCAGCCTCTGTCATAGGAATCGTTAGGATCTGGTGCCCTATTAATGCCAGGATATTCCCAATCAAGATCAACGCCATCGATAAACGGATATTTTCTCAGAAGATCAATAACACTCTGGATAAAAACCGCTCTGGTGGAAGTAGTAGCAGCCATTGCATGGAAATTTTGACCTCTTGTCCAACCACCAACGGATACGATTACTTTTACATTCGGATAGAGATTCTTATAATATTTATACTCTCCGAAATGTCCTCTTAATTGATTAGTATCCCACCCTTCGGAATGATCCATCATCTTATCAAAGTCAGCGAAGGAATCTGTTGATGCCAGTTTAAAGGAAGAATCTACCTCAAAAAAGGCATGGTTTATTACTGTAACCTTGTCCCATGGAATCATACCAACGGTCATAGTGCGATGGGCACTATTATAGATTCCCCAGTTCGGGAAGTAAGCAACGATGTTCTTTCCTGTAGCAGCCTTTACAATACCTGTACCGGCAGGTATCATTGTTATTAGCAATGCTAATGACAATATTACCCCTATAATCTTTTTAAAACGTTTCATAATAATTCCCCTTTCTTCTTATTTATACTCATCATGGCAGTTAAGCTTCCCGATAATTCCTGATAAAAAAACTCAGGTCCATCCACCCCTCCTTTCCTAATCGAATATTGGACGCTATAAACTGCCAGGTAAGCCGATATAAATGCTGTCCGCCTTAATTGTCATTTCTCAGAATAAAATGAAAGCCGTCTCATTATAACAACGGTTCAAGCAGAAAAATCTAGTCAGAAATCAGCATATTAATATCCTAATAACGCACTTTTTTCAATAAGAGTCTTTTGGGAAAATAATATTCATTATGAAATTATATAGTTATTTTGTCTTGAATTTAAATTGAATGCAAATAGAGTATTTACGAGCAGTAATTAAGAAAACCTGCAGCTAAGTAATCTATAATAATTAACCATCTATCCTTTTCATTAGAGTCTTTCGATACACATATTCTCTCTTTAGGATTTGTCTTTTACAAGGCTAAGAAATATAAAAGTCGCTGCCGATCATAGAAGTATCACATCTACAAAAATATTTTTGATTTGAGTATATTATAGTACGCATCTATTAAAAAGTAATTGTTTAAAATTGTTATTTATGGACAATACTTGGTAAAAATTTACAGATGTGAATTTTAGGTGATTAATTCGTACTAATTTTGAAAAATCCACAAGAGCAAATGAGATATAAGTAATAAATCAATAGGAACTAATTTATCTCGGTATTTAGATGATAATAATAGTCGAAAAATGAAAATATAAGAAACTTCATTAAAAATATATATTGAAGATTTTTCTGAAGCTATATCCACGAATTGTATTGACTTATGAAGCATAGTTGTATATTTTAGATTTACAGTTAATTTACATATTGAGTTAATATATTGTCAATGCATATAAAACACCTACATAGGTATAACGTATATGAAACATTGATATATAAGGGAAGATAAGAGTTTAATTTTAATTATATGGGAGATTATTATGGAGAAAGAATGTTATTACTAATTCGGTTATAAGATTTTGAAATATATTAAATTTGGTTATTCATTTTGAAGTATTTTAATTCAATTATTAAATTTTAGAAAAGTATAAGGAGACCCAATATGGAACATGAATATATTGAGATAGTAGGTGCACGAGCAAATAACTTAAAGAATGTTAGTTTAAAAATTCCAAAAAAGAAGATCACAATTTTTACTGGAGTCTCAGGTTCAGGAAAATCATCGATAGTATTTGAAACAATAGCTCAGGAAGCTGGTCGGCAATTGAATGAAACCTTTAGCAAATTCGTTCAAGGTTTTTTACCTAAGTATGGTCATCCGGATGTTGATGCAATTGAAAATCTATCGTTAGCGATTATTGTTGATCAAAAGAGGATAGGTGGAAACTCACGTTCCACACTCGGTACAATTACGGATATTAATCCATTACTTAGGTTACTGTTTTCAAGAATTGGACAGCCGCATATAGGCCCATCCTCTTATTTTTCTTTTAATGATCCAAATGGAATGTGTAAGACTTGTGAAGGTATTGGAAAGATTGTTACGCTAGATCTTGATAAAGCGCTAGATAAAGAAAAATCGTTAAATGAAGGAGCGATTTTGTTACCGGGTTATAAACCTGGATCATGGCAGTGGAAGATGTATGCTTCAACTGGATTTTTTGATTGTGATAAAAAAATAAAGGATTATTCAGAAGAGGAATATGAGAAACTTGTTTATTGTAAACCTGTAAAAATCAATTCGTCCATCATGGAAGGAATAAATACCACCTATGCAGGACTTGTAGAGAAATTTATAATGCAGAACATCAAAACAGAGTTTGAAAAATCGGAGGCATCACAGAAGAAAATTGCTCCATATACAATGGAAGAGCAGTGCCATGATTGCGGTGGTAAACGATACAATGAACGTACTTTATCTTCGAAAATTATGGGATATACCATTTCAGATTTTACAGCTATGCAGGTGGATGAACTTCTGGAAGTAATTCAAAAAATTGATGACAATAAAATAATACCTATTATTAGGAATTTGACGGAGCGATTGAATGATTTAATTCAAATAGGGCTAGATTATGTAAGCCTCGATAGAGAAACCTCTACCTTATCCGGAGGCGAATCACAACGTGTAAAAATGGTCAAGCACCTTACAAGTAGCTTGACGGATGCAATTTATATTTTTGATGAACCAAGCATTGGATTACACCCAAGAGATGTTCACAGGCTTAATGAACTGCTGGTAAAACTTAGGGATAAAGGCAATACAGTGATTGTGGTTGAACATGACCCTGATGTGATAAAAGTCGCCGATTATATCGTTGATGTTGGTCCGAAAGCTGGTGTAAACGGCGGTAGAATCATGTTTGAGGGTAGCTATAGTGACCTTTTGAATGCTAAAACACTTACAGCAGAATATATCGGAAGGAGTCTACCGATTAAGAGTAAGCCAAGGACAAGCAAGGAATTCTTCGAAACGAAAAAGAGTAGTTTACACAATTTAAAAAATGTTAGTTTAAGAATACCGAAAGGTATCTTCACTGTGGTTACAGGGGTTGCTGGTTCTGGTAAGTCTACGCTTGTTAATGGTGTATTTGCGAAGGAATATAAAGATGCCATTATTATCGACCAGTCCGCAGTTAGCGCAAATTTACGTTCCAATCCAGCAACCTTTACCGGAGTAATGGATCATATACGTAAATTATTTGCCGATGAAAATAAGGTAAGCGCTGGATTATTCAGTTATAATTCGGAGGGCGCATGTGAGGCTTGTAAAGGCCGAGGTTTTATAGAAACAGATCTTTCTTTTATGGATTCCGTGGAAACTATCTGTGAAGAGTGCGGTGGCAAACGATTTAAGCAAGATGTTTTGGAGTACAAGTATAATGCCAAGTCTATTGTTGAAGTTCTTGATATGACAGTAGCAGAAGCGGTTGACTTTTTTACACAAAAGGAAATAATAAATAAGTTAAAGTATATAGTCGATGTTGGCTTGCATTATATGACGCTGGGGCAGCCGTTAGACACCCTTTCCGGTGGTGAGTGCCAACGTTTAAAGCTTGCCAAGGAATTAAGTAAAAAGGGTAATATTTATATCATGGATGAACCTACAACTGGTTTGCATATGTCCGATATTACCAGCATTTTGAACCTAATTGATCATCTTGTTGACAAAGGTAATACCGTTATTGTTATAGAACACAACCTCGATGTAATTCGTAATGCTGACTGGATTATAGATGTAGGCGTTGAAGGTGGCAGTAAAGGTGGGCAAATCCTTTATGAAGGAATACCTGGTAACCTTATAAACTGCAAGGACTCTATCACTGCAAAATACTTGTAAATGAGTGTAGAAAATTCAATAAAATAAGTTCCATCGTCTAACTAGTAGCTAAAAACTTATTATACGAGGAATATACTCTGTGGTAGAAAAACGAAACCAAACATTAAATGGAGTGGAGCAATGAACGTATATTCATTGCTCCACTCCATTTAATATAAGCACTTAATAATCTACGATAGTTTATATTTATGAAGCAGTCTCCATATTAGCTTCCCAAGTTCAGATATCAAAATAACGCTAAATGAAACTCCAAACAATTTCATCCACATCATTAAGTCAAGCGGGATGGTACCGAAAAATGCACCAGCAAACTGTATAATTAAGACTTGCAGCACAAAGGTAATAGAAATAACCAACAACATAATCTTATTTTTCAATAAATGCTTAAAGATACTGACTGAGTGAAGTTCACGGCAATTAAAGGCGTTAAATAGTTGGAACAATGCAAACAATGTAAAAAGTACGGTGGACATTTGCGCTGTAGTCGCTCCTAAAAAGTTGAAGTTATACTGGCATAAAAAGATAATAGAAATATATGTTCCCATTAGCCCAATTCTTGTTAGCATAGCTTTCGATATAATATTGTCACTCCGCTTTGTTGGAGGGCGGCTCATCAGATCGTCATAAATAGGCTCCAGACCTAAAGTAAGCGCAGGTGGGCCATCCATAATAATGTTGATCCATAAGAGTTGTAAGGCTGTAAAGGGTTCTTTGAGTCCCAAAATGATCGATATAAAGACAACGATAACAGAGGATACATTTACTGTCAGCGGGAACTGAATAAACCGCTTAAAGTTTTCGTAAATCCCACGTCCCCAGGCAATTGCCTTAACAATAGTTGAAAAGGAGTCATCAAGAAGAACGATGTCACTAGCTTCTTTGGACACTTCTGTACCAGAGATGCCCATGGCTATACCCACATCGGCATTTTTAAGTGCAGGCGCGTCATTGATACCGTCCCCTGTGACAGCAACTACATTTCCCTGTGCCTTAAGCAGTTTGACAACACGCATTTTTATGGTTGGAGTACTTCGAGCGATAACACTAATTTTAGGAATCATATTTAATAACTCATCATCGTTTAAATCAATAATGTCTTTTGCTTCAACAGCAATGTGTTCTCCACTTAAAATATGAAGTTCATTGGCAATAGCAGTAGCAGTGACGATATTATCTCCTGTCAGTATTTTTAAATCAATACCAGCAAGACGGCAATTTTTAACTGCTTCGTATACATCAGCACGCAGTGGATCGGATATTGTGATAAAGCCATCAAAAACCATATCAGTCTCCATTGCAGTATGGTGACGCTCATCATTATAGTCCCTCATATCATCAAGTTCTTTGTGTGCAAAGGCTATTACACGCATGGCTTTTTTCTGGGCCTTTGTAATGTATTGTTCAATCTCAGTTTTTCTGGTATCAGAAATGTCACACATCGTAAATACACATTCTGGGCTGCCCTTTACATATGAAATGATTTTACCATCCACCTTGCTGATGGTTGTCATGTGCTTTAGCTCGGAGGAAAATGGAAAAGCATGTAGCACTTCATGATCTGAACGTTCGTCTTTATAGGATTTCTCGCTATTTTTTCTGATATCAGAACGCTCATAAAAGTTTAACATCGCACATTCTGTAGGATTCCCGATAAAAGTACCATCCTTAGAAATGTCTGCGGTTGTGTTAAGACAGATATTATGAACAATCCAATTTGATGACAGCTCCGATGGTTTTTCGTGCCACTTGTTGTCATAGAACGCTGAGACCGTCATTTTATTCTCAGTCAGTGTGCCGGTTTTATCCGAGCATATTACATTAATGCAACCAACGGTTTCGGAGGCAATCGTTTTTACTTTCCATAAATTCCTTCACTACAATTCCTCCACATATAAATATTTGGTATCTGATAATTTTTTTACAAAATAAAAGACTCGTGTATAGCACTAGAGCTATACACGAGTCTAAAAAATCATGTATGGCAAATAGAAGCTATACATGAGTCTCGTTTATTAAGACAAGCCAGACTTTTTACAGTCAGTATGTTGACTTGGCACGTAGAAATCTACGCAAACTACTCCCTCACGAGTATTTTAAGTTGTTGGAGTATTATACCATGCAGAAAGGACGTAGTCAAGGATTCGATTACTACAAAATACTTATTTGTTGATTGAAAAACTAGATTCCATTTTTAAATATTAAATATGGAATTTACTCTTTCTTAAACTCCAGTACTCCTTTACTATAAGATTGTATTCCCAATCCGCAGTGAAAGGAGTTTATTTATGTGTAAATTAATACCCGGGAATCAAAAACATCTTACATTAGATAACAGAGTTTACATTGAAAAATCCTTGGATAACAACATGCCCTTTAGTGAAATCGCTAAGTATATTTGCAAGGATCCATCTACCATTTCCAAAGAGGTTAGGAAGCACCGCATATTAAATCCCAGAAATGATTTCATTAACTTCAACCACTGTACTGATCGTCGTGATTGCAAGCTCAGAAATGTCTGCAATCGCTCAATCCCATGCAAGAAGCAGTGTAGTTCCTGTATCGAATGTAATGCTCATTGCATTAAATTTGTCGTAGAGGTATGTTCGACGATTTTGAAATACCCCTATGTCTGTAATGGTTGCCCGAAAAAGGTTCAATGTAGGCTTGATAAATACTTCTACAAAGCTGTTACCTCAAATAAGGAATATAAGACTATTTTGGTTGAATCCAGAAACGGAATCAATATATCGGAGGTAGACCTTAAGCTTATGGATAGTATAGTTTCACCTTTAATCCTACAGGGACAGAGCCCTTATCAGATTGTTCAAAGCCATCCTGAAATTAAATGCACTGAAAAAACAATCTATAATTACATAGCCTCTGGTGCTCTTTCCGTAAAAAATCTCGATCTCCCCCGGAAAGTAAAGTACAAACTCCGTAAACTTCATCCATCAGAAATCAATGATAAAGGTATTTTTGAAGGTCGCTCCTACAAAGATTTTCTTAGCTATATACAAGCCTATCCTGATTCAAATGTTGTGGAAATGGATACCGTAGTTGGTTGCGAAGGTAGTCACAAGGTATTTCTTACCCTGTTTTTCCGAAACTGTAAACTGATGTTGATCTACCTTCTTCCGGATAAAACAACTACATCTGTTAAAAAAGTATTTGACCGTCTTGAAGAAAAAATTTCAACACTTGGGTTTTGCAAAACCTTTCCTGTTATCTTAACTGACAGGGGGGGCGAATTTTTAAAGCCTGATGAACTTGAAACTGGAATCGATAATGTCATTCGAACATCTATTTATTATTGTGACCCCATGGCATCATGGCAGAAACCTGGTATCGAAAAGAACCATGAATTTATACGTTATGTCCTTCCGAAAGGTTCTACATTTGACACCCTCACCCAATGGGATGTTACAAAACTTGCAAGTCATATCAATAGTACAGCAAGAGCCAGCTTAAATGGTCTAGCCCCCATTAAACTGGCCCAAATGCTGCTTGATAATAATGCAGTATATGCATTCGGACTAAGGGAGATACCACCCAATGATATCATACTGACCCCCGAACTGCTGAAAAAGTAACCCATAACTTTTAGCCAATCTGCGGATGAAGAATCGTCAATATCCTATCCCTGACGGGTGGAATTTAGTCTTGCACAAAACTCTCCAGTCGTCTGTTTGCCATGCAGTTTTTTTATTCCGATCATTCCTGTTAGCCTATTATACTATATTTTTTTTATTTATAATATAGCTCAAACCTAGATAAAATGGAATTTAGCCTGCATACTGGAATTTAACTTTACACTGGAATTTAACTTTTCATTCAACCCAAAATACTTATTCGATTACTGCAAAATGCTTATTCAAATACAGTAAAATGCTAATTTATTACTGCAAAATACTAATAATACGGAATCTAATATGTAACAAAACGAGAAGCCTGAAAATTATTAAGGATTTTTAAATTTAAGTTATATTAATTGCTGCCTTGGTATATTATATATCAAGGCAGCAATTAATGCGCTATTAAAAGTAAAGCCAATTTTCAATTTATATTTTCGTACTTCTGACTAAATTATTAGCTTTTCTAGCTAGAATATTTGTTTGAAATGAGTTAAGTGCTACTTTAGCTAGGTCAAGAAGGAAAATGAAAACTCCAGTAACTATTGATAAAGTTGCAAAATCAGTTAATGGCAGAGGAGTAAACCCCATAAAGTCTGCGGTAAAAGGAATATAAGTTAAAGCCACTGATAAAGCCATGAAAAACACAACGGAGCCTAATAGTAAGCGGGAAGGTTTTGTTCCTTTCCAAAAGAAGTTTTTACTCCGGACAGAGATAATAACCAAAAGTTGTGTAAAATTATAAAACAAAAATAGGTTAGTTTGAGTTAAAGCATTTGCTTCTGTACCGACAAGCATAAAGTAAGCTAAATAGTAGACTGCGGTAAAAATGCCTAAGCCCAAAGAAGTTTTCATTAAGGACTTAACTTGACTGACAACTTGAGGTTTGCTAACTTCCTCATCATCGACGCTATCGGAAAATACGCTCATAAGTGGCATATCTTGAATTAAATTACCAATCAAAAGTTGAATTGGTAACATTGGTACGTCTGCGGAGAAGGCTACATAGAAAAACGCTAATGAAAAGAAATTTCCTATATTTCCGATCATGGCATGCTTGATATATTTATTAATGTTAACAAAAATACTTCTGCCATAACGAATTCCATCCACAATTACTTTTAGTTCATCTTCAAGTAAAACAATGTCAGCACTGTCCTTTGCAACATCAGTCGCATTATGAACTGCAACAGCGACATCCGCTAACTTTAGCGAAGGAGCATCATTAATACCGTCACCTTGATACCCTACAACATTATTAAGTTTAAGTCGCTTTATTATGTTGTATTTTTGTTCCGGTGTGACTCTGGCGAAAACAGAACATTCCTTGATTGCTTTATCCAGTTGTAAATCAGTCATCTTTTCAACTTCGTTACCAGAATAAATTTTTTCACCATCCTGTACTAAACCAATTTCTTTTCCAATATAAGCTGCTACTTCTAAACTATCGCCTGTTAAAATCTTGACCGTTATACCTAACTCTTTTGCTTGGTTGATTGTTGCTTTTGCTGTCTTACGAAGAGGGTCAAGTAACTTAGCAAAACCAAGGAAAATCAAATCTTTTTCATTAGATAAGATGTCAAATTCAGAACAGTAGTCAATTTGTTTATAGGCAATTGCTAATTGACGCATGCCTTGTTTACCGGACTGTACAATTAACTGATTGAAGTTTTGACTATCGTTTGTTTGAGAAAGCGAAAGCAAAGTTTCAGGTGAACCAATAACCACTAGATATGATGTGTTTTCATAAGGATTTTTTACAATTACCCTTCTTCTTCTTGCTGCAGGATCAAAAGGCAGAGAATTCACTTGTACCCAATCTTCAACCTGTGCTTTAATTGATTTCGGTATATATTGCAAAAATGCGCGATCAAATGAAGTAACATACTTTTTATTCTTTACATTCAAATCTTCAATTGAAGCATAGGCTAATTTTTGGAAGAATTCTTTATCTTCAGATATAATCTCCTTAATGGTTAAACAATCCTGGGTAAGAGTACCAGTCTTGTCGGTACAAAGAATATTGACTCTTCCTAAGTCTTCTATTGCAGAGAGTCTTTTTACGATAACTTTCTGTTTTGCTAACTGCAGTGCACCGTATGAAAGGTTAATGGTAGTAATCATTGGTAATGCTTCCGGAACGACTGTCATTGCTAGAGCGATTGTAAACAACATTACCTCAGCCAAATCATTAGCGCTGTGTATACTGATAATTTTAGCAGATAACATGAGCACGATTGTGGCACCAATCATGCGCAATATTGAAAAGCTAAATTCAGTTAAAGACTTTTGATATTGAGTAACTTTTTTTGTATCTTTAGACAGTAAGGCAATTTTACCAAGCTCTGTTTGATTACCGGTTGCATATACCACACATTGACATTGACCTCTTTCAATGACGCTTCCTGAAAAAAGAAGAGTGGTATTCAAGTCCTTGTGAGCACATCCTTTACTTACAGGGACTGATTCACCGGTTAATTGTGATTCATTCACAGAAAGATTACTAGATTCCATTATTTTTAGGTCGGCAGGGACGATATCTCCGGCTCGTAAGATAATCGTATCTCCTGGTACAAGCTGATGAACATCAATTAAAACCTGTTCACTATCTCTAATCACTAAAACTTTGCGTTCAATTAATTCAGAGAGCTTTTCGACTGCCTTACCTGAACGATATTCTTGCACAAAACTTAGTACAGAGTTTAAAATAACAATGGTCATGATAATAATAGTTCCGGAATAGTCTTCCATAAAAGCAGATAGAACAGCGGCAAAGATAAGAATAAAGTTTAGTGGATTAATAAATTGCTTACAAAAAGTCTTCCAACTAGTTAATTTTTCTTTAACAAAGGAATTTTCTCCGAATAGTTCCAGTTTTGTTTTAACTTGATCAGAAGTCAAACCGTTTGGTGAGTAATTTTTAACAGCAGATTCAACAAAAGATTTTTTAAATTGAGACATATGCAACACTCCTTAACATTTATACTACAATATATTGTTTTTTTTTTATTTTGTTACACGTAGAACAATGATATCTATTTTTATTGCAACATCTGTTACAATAATGGAACATTATATATGAATGAAAGGGAATGCGAACTTTCCTAGACATGAATAAAAGAGTCGGTATAGAACACCGGCTCTCAGACTATAGACAAGTTATTGTACCTTTAATTATGTTACATAAAATAAACGCCATAATTTATGTGATAACGCTACTAATTAGCTATAGTTATGTTTGTTATAAAGAAATATGAAATTCTTGTGAAAGACGGTTTACAGTTAAAGTGACTGCGATAGCGTCATCTAAATATCCTATAGGGAAAGCATAATCTGGAATGGCGTCTGGCATATGAATAAAATAAAGTAAAGTGCTTCCGATTACAGCTTTTGCACCTGGTTCGATATCTTTTGAACGAAACAATTCAAATAGTGCATTCAATTGATTAATGATGGCTCCTGCTCCATTTAACTCGTTTAGCTTGGATACAAAATTGTTAAGAATAAGATCTTTTCCTGCCGATGTTTTCGCGTACAACTCGTATTTTTTTAATTCTTTTTGTATATCGTTTATAATTTCATCCAACTCTAGATCAAATGATTTCAGTACATCGCAAATCATATTCATTATGATATTAGAATCAGTATTCATTTTTTCACTGACACCGATGCCAACTGAATTTAATAATTGTTCAATCGGTATATTTAATTGTTTGGAAAATACTTGTAGGTGGTGTATATTAGCAGGTTGCTTGTTAGACAATATTCTGGATATACTAGCAGAACTAATTCCAGATAGTTCGCTTAATTTCCGTAAAGACAAAGACTGCTCTGTCATTGCCGTCTTTATGATAGCTCCTAATTCTGTCATATCATTGCACGGTATAGAATCTGAATATCCTTTATCTAAGCACACGCCATCACATCCATCTAAAAATTTATATTATACTAATTATATTAAGACAATTCAGAACTTATGAGAGAATTATTAAGAATGCTAAGGTAATGCAATGCTTGACCTTATATCCAATTTAAGTTCTTTGTATTTCTAGTATATGCTCATCATAGTCTGTGATGTGAAACGAGTAATATTTATTCTAACTATAATTTTCAGTTAAAAATCTATGTTTTACATTCTTATACAAAAAGAAAAGTAACACATAAAGAGATTTTGAAGAATATCATAATATGAGTAAATTTATATAAAGGTGATAATATGGCAACAGTATCAGGTCTACTCGATTTTGACAGAAATAGAAGTGCTACTATTGATGCTGGAGATTCAGGTATAGCTAATGTACCAGTTGTACTACAGAATATAGCTACAGATGTAAGTCTTGTTGTTCTTACAGATGCCGCAGGAAATTATGTATTTATTAATGTTCCAAATGGTAGCTATAGAATAGTAGAGGCCTTTGGAACTACTGGAGGAGTGGCATCGCCAGGCGATTTTACGAATGCAGTAGTAGGATCAGTTCCTACAGCTGTTACACCACCTATCAGTTTTGTAACGAATCCTCCTTCAGGGTCAACAAATCTGGACTGTTTAACTCCTAATACCATATTTATAACGGTAACAGGAGCTGATATAACAAATCAAAATATCTTAAATGGTCCAGTAATTTATACACCTATACAAACTATACTGGATCCATGTACAACTTTGTCCACTACAAATCTTATTACAGATGCAGATAACGGAACATTTGGATTCTTTCTACCAGGTACACCAGCGAATACAGGACCTGCTACCGCACCATATCCAGGTGCTACGCCAGACTTTACGTATGTAGTACCAGATCCAACCACGTTTACACCAACGGATGGAGAATATACTGTACAAAATATTATGACTGATGCTATGAGTAATGTGATAGGGGCTTGGTGGCGCATTGCTGACCATACTACAGGAAATGAAACAGGAAGAATGATGGTAGTGAATGGTTTTAACCCAGGTGCTGTATTTTTTAGATCAACAGTATCGGTTACACCGAATACAAACTTTTTATTTAGCACATGGATTCTAAATCTCTTTAAGGTAACGGGATTTCCACCAGCTCAGTTAGGCGTTAGAATACTGGATCAAAACGGTAACACATTGTTTCAACAAACATTAGGAGTTCTAATCCCAGAAAATACAAATGCACCAGAGTGGAAACAAATAGGAACTGTCATTAATTCACTAAATAATACTCAACTCACAGTAGAATTTTTCAGTGAAGGTGAAGCTGTTATTGGGAATGATTATGCGATTGATGACGTTGCTTTAAATCCAATCACAGTTCCAATATTTACTCCAGTAAAATCAAGTAATGCGCAAACTGCACTTGTTGGAGATATCGTAACGTATACAGTTCAATTAACAAATACTTGTACTAGTTCTTTAACAGATGTATTTTTTGAAGATATAATTCCACTTGGTTTAACATTTATACCTGGAAGTGTAACGGTTAATGGAGTATCTCAGCCAGGAGTAGATCCTAATGTAGGTTTTACATTACCAGATATTGTAGGTGGTACAACTACTGTAGTAACTTTTCAAGTAAGAGTTGAAGGTATACCTAATCCAAATCCTGCTATTAATGTAGCAACTATCGATTACTCTTATACACCTGTAGAGGGTGGTATACCAATGACCTTTTCAGAAGATTCTAATCAAGTTCCACTTCTAGTTGAAGAAGTCGCAACAGAAGCAGACCTTGCTGTAGTAAAATCAAGTGTTCAACAAACTGCAGTACCAGGAGAGACGTTCAGCTATACGATTGTAGTTTCAAATCTCGGCCCAGCCGATGCAGAGAGTGTCCTTCTAACGGATATTATACCATCTTCTATTCTTAGTCCACAGTACTCGCTGGACGATGGAGTAACTTTCCAGCCATGGACAGGTAGTCTTAATTTAGGAACTGTAGAGGCAGAAGGGGTAAGAGTTATCATAATAGGAGGAACCGTAAGCCTGACAGCAACAGGAGATATTACAAATACAGCGGTAGTTAGTTCACCTACACCGGATCCTAATCTGGAGAATAACACGTCTACGCTAAAGACACCAGTAGCAGCCATAGTAAGAGGAGTACCATTTTAATCTTTGACCAGGGGCCCTTAATTTAGGAACATTACCAGCAGGAGCGGTAGTAACTATTTCTGCGATCGAAATAACTTTTAGTGATTTCAATCTTAATTAAAGTTGTGTAATTTCAAGAAGGCATCAGGAAAGTATCCTGGTGCCTTTATCTTAATAAAATTTATGAAGAAATATTAAAAATTCTATACCAAACGATGAGAAGATTGTGATAGCCAAGTAATTACTATCACCGTGGTAACAAACTAGGAATCAAAAATTTGGAAGATTTTAATATTTGTTGTTGAAATAAATCTACTAAAGATATACAATTATGAAAAATAATATTTAACAGTGAAATTATTGTTTTTTAGTGGACATGAATTATTGTAATATCAATGAGATATTAATATTAATCCGAAACCTTAACAATATTTTTAGAAGGAGGATTTACCATGGAAATGCAGTCGACAGAAGACTCGAAATCACCATCCCAACAGATTGACGAAAAAATTGAGGAACTGGGTGATTGGCGGGGGCAGATGCTTTCAAAGGTACGTAACTTGATAAAACAGGTTGACCCAGACGTAGTAGAAGAGTGGAAATGGAGAGGAACCCCTGTGTGGTCTCATGATGGGATGATTTGTACAGGAGAGACTTATAAGAACGCTGTGAAGATGACTTTTGCTAAGGGAGCATCACTTGATGATCCAACGCATATTTTTAACTCAAGTTTGGATGGAAATACAAGAAGAGCTATCGATTTTCACGAAGGAGATGAGGTGAACGAGGAGGCGTTAAAGAAACTAATCAGCGCTGCCATTGCTCTAAATAAATCGAGTCATAAGAAATCTCGCTAAAGGGTGAACTTACATGACATAACTTACTTTACTAATGACAAATTTAAGGTGTGATACAAAGAACGAAAGATAACTCTAGAGATATTGAATAATAGAAAAGTATAAAAAATGTTATAACATAAAAATTACAGGGGGAAAAATGATATGGAGAAACTAAAATCGGTTGGTTCAGTTTTATTAACATTAGGAATTCTTTCTATTTTATTATCATTAGTACATTTGCAGATAAAAGGTATGGACATTTTTGGGCAATATAAGAGATATGTAGAGATTGGTAGTATTGTTATAGGAGTGGTAATTCTCATAATTACAAAAGTTTTTGATAAAGGCAAGAATGATACAGAAGATCATAATAAATAAATGTATTAAAAATCTTTGCAATACTGCTTTTTAAGCATTAATGCAAAGATTTTTTTATAAAAAATATTGTTTCTAGAGTAATATATTCATTAAAAATAAGGCGGAATCCTGTTGACATAGAACAAGGAAAGAATTATAGTATTTGAAATAAGTTTATAATCCATGATGTCGATATAAATAATGGAACATACATCAATTTGGTTAAAGGATAAATCAATAATAGTGAAGGAGATGAGACACCGTGTCTGAGGAAAATCAAGATATATTAGACAAATACACGAAAGTTTGTATATGTAAAGCAATAAGTAAAAGTACTATGAAAAAGGTAATAAAAGATGGTGCTGATACGCTACAGAAAGTTCAAAAGGCAACATCGGCAGGAAGCGGAAGTTGCGGAGGAAGACGATGCACACCTAAAATCTTGCAATTGTTGGAAGAGAACAAACAAGAACAATAGAATGTAATGTATGGATCTAAAATATAAGGGTTATTAGAATGTAATATAATATATGGATCTATAAAATGTTAGGATTAATAAATTGTAAGTATAACTAGAAAAAATAAACCAAGCAACTGTAATTTGCTTTGGTTTATTTTTTTTACTCTTACTGTTGGTGATTAAAAGTGAATGTTCCTGATTTTAAAGATTTTTATAAATTTTATGCTCAAAAAGAAGTGACTGTAGTAGATATAACCACTCAGGAAAAAATAAAATACCCAAGGAAGAGAGTACTTTTTTAGAAAAAGTCTACTTAATGATACTTAAATTATCTGAAAATAAAAAATGAGCTTGACTATTCACAGAAATATAATATAATAGATAAGACGTAATGTTTACGATTCATTGTGATGATTAAAATTAATAAATAATAAATTTTAGTATTTTAAAATACATAATTAAAAACGGATAAAATTATTATATGTTAGAAAATAACTAATTAGATATCTACATTTCTTTAAATTATGTTGAGAAATATAAAATTGCGTATTAAATAAATCACACTGAATTTAATATTTTGGAATATTCATTTTAGAGTCTAGAAGGCTTTTGAATGATTACTACACTATATAATATTTTTAAGGAGGCTTTTTAGCATGCAAGAAACCGCTTTATTAAACATGGTACCAAGGACTAGCACTAGTAAGGGTGCAAATAAGTTATTAAGGAACAATGGGTATTTACCAGGTAATATTTTTGGTAAAGGAATGGAATCCATATCGATAGCAGTTAAGAAGGATGAATTTAAAAAATCGATAAAAGAATACGGTAGAAATGCTGTATTTAAGCTTGTAGATACTAATAATAAAGAATACACAGTTATGACAAAAGAAATTACTGTGGCACCTCTTATTAATGAAATCTCTCATTTGAATTTTCAATTAGTATCACTTTCAGAGGCGATTAAACAAGAGGTAGCTTTTAAGATTATTGGTACAGAATTCCTTGAATCAAAAAGATTACTTCTGAACAGTCACGTGGATTCAGTTCCAGTATCTGGATTACCACATGATATTCCTCATGAATTAGAGATTGATGTTTCATCCATGAACTCTGGTGATAGTTTATTATTTAAAGATATAAAACTCCCAGAAGGAATTACTTCCGATGTTGATCCAGAGCTAAAAATAATAACAGTAAAAGGATTAAAAAGACAGGAAGTAGCTGCGAGTGAATAAGAAGATATAACTTAATAATATTAAATCCATAATTTAATTATAAATTGTATTAATGTATATGGTGATTTTGAAGCTTTTTCGGTAACGAAGAAGCTTCTTTTTTCACTTAATATGACGATATCTTCTGGCAAGTAAGTGAAAACTTTTAGTTAGTAGAAGGGGTAACACACGAAATAATTTTGATTGACATTATATGGAATTAAAGATAAGATAGTATTAATGGTTATCCAAAATATAACAAATGAGGAGGTGAGATAAATGGGAGATAAGAATCCAAAAAAGGCTCCGAAAAAGAAGGGTTCCGCACAATCATCAGCGGCATCAGCTTCAACAAAGAAAAAATAAGACACAAAGATTCCCTCTAGTTGTGAAAGAGGGAATCTTTGTGTTTATAGGATTATTAATGAAATAAGAATATAACGAAATATGATTATAACGAGATAAGATTATTATCGGTATAGGTCATCAAAAGTTACTAGACGTAAATTGATATCTTATAAATATAATACCAATGATGTCTGCCAAGGCCCACCCAATTGGGATAGACCACCATATTCCAACTAATCCAATGAAAGATACTGAGGAAAGTATATAAGCTAATATAACTCTAGTGCCTAAACTTACCATTGTAAGGACGATTGATATACCAGGTTTACCAAGTCCTCGAAATAAACCATAGAACATAAATAAATATCCAATTAAGCAATAAAAGCCAGCTACAATCCATAGGTATTGAATGCCAATCTTTAATATTTCTGTTTCTTCTTTATTAACAAATATGTACATTAAAGGTTTTGCAAATAATAATATGAAAACTGAAATAATGATACAGTAAATAGTAATTATTTTAACCGCTGAGCGTATTCCAGTACGAATACGTTCTAATTTTTTTGCTCCCATATTTTGAGCAATAAAGGTTGAAAATGCGTTACCAAAATCCTGTACCGGCATGTAAGCAAAACTTTCTATTTTAACTACTGCAGTAAAGGCAGCCATTGTTGAAACACCGAAGCTATTTACCAATCCTTGAATCATTAATATTCCAAAATTCATAATTGAATATTGTATGCTTGAGAGGATGGAGTAATTCGAAACCATTGTTACAACACTCTTATTTAAATATAGATGTTCCCGTTTCAGACGAATCTGAGGAACATGAAACATACAAAAAATTGCAATACCAATTGCTGAAAATCCTTGTGCAATAATCGTAGCATAAGCTGCACCAGCAATACCCATATGTAATGGCACGACAAAAATGATATCCAGTACGATATTTATGATAGCAGACATAATTAAAAATACTAGCGGAACGATTGAATTCCCTAAACTACGCATAACAGCACTAAAATAGTTATAGATATAGGTAAAACCAATTCCTAAAAAGATAATTTGCAGGTAGGTCTTCGAATCACTGAGAACTTCTGGAGGGATATTGATAAAGGTTAAAATTTCGTCAATAAATATAATTGAGAGTAAGTTAATAACAATGGTGACAATTCCAATAAAAATAAAGGATGTAAAAAAGCTGTTTTTTAATTTATCAATTTCGTTAGCACCATAATTTAAAGAGAAAACTGCTCCACTACCCATGCAAAATCCGATGATAATAGAGGTTAATAAGACCATAACTGTAAACGAACTACCCACTGCAGCCAGAGCATTAGGGCCTATAAATTTACCTACGATAATAGTATCAGCAACATTATATAATTGTTGAAAGATATTACCTATTATCATTGGAATGGCAAAATGAATCATTGTTTTTGTTTCGTTACCATTAAGAAGATCTCTTGTACTTTTCATTTTTATAAATAAAATTCCTTTCCGTTATTATTTTTTAGTAAAGTAATGAATAAGACTAGTTTTATTTTTGGTTTCATTATGTTAAATACAACTTACATTATGTAATATATTTAGACTACCATTAGATTCCAGGTATGTCAATATGAGTTAATGAAAAGAAGGTTTTCTTGTTTTTGCAACCATAAAATGTTATCATGAATGGAAGCATACTTAAAAATAGGAGTGAGAGTTTATGTATTTAAATGGATTGGATGAGGTAGACAGAACAATTATTTCATTACTTACTAAAAATGCTAGAATGAGTTATGTAGATATTGGTGAGGCTGTCGGATTATCCCGAGTTGCTGTTAAAACAAGGATTTGCGCTTTAGAGGAAAGAGGAATCATAGAAGAGTATACTACCATTATTAATCCACAAAAAATAAGTAGTGCTGTATCGTCCTATTATGAGATAGAAATAGAGCCTAGATATTATCAAGAAGTGATAGATATTTTAGAAAAAAATGATAGGGTTACTCAAATCTATCAAGTATCTGGAAAAAACAAATTGCATGTTCATGCAGTAGCAGAAGATAATGACGGAATGGAAGAATTTTTAAATAGTGTGATGTATAAATTACCGGGAGTTTTAACATTAGATTGTAATATAATTCTCTCAAGAATTAAGGATATAAAGGGACTGAGATTATAGATCTCTATATTTAATGAAATTATTTTTTAAAACTATGGATGGTGTACATATGTGCATAATATGTTCAAACTTTGAAGATCTTTTAGAATTTATAAAAGTAAATGAATTAAATATGACCAATTATTCTCCAATAACAGGATCATATGTTATTGGACAGTAGTCACAGCACAGCAATGGCCTTTACCGTTTTGCAACTGTGTAACGTGTAAAGAAACCAAGCTAATTAAAGAGAAGATGAGAAAAAGCAATAATCTCCGAACGTCTTAACAAAAGATGTTCGGAGATTATAAATTTTTATAGCTTTATTAAACTAACTTTGATTTTTATATTATTGATAAAACCAGATTTTGCTTTGGTCGAACCTATTAGAATTACATTTGCCACATGCTTTCGTTAATTATAGTAAATAGCTAGCAACAATAAGTGATGCAAAAACTATGGAAACCATAGAAGTAAGCTTAATTAAAATGTTAATTGATGGGCCGGAGGTATCTTTAAAAGGATCACCAACGGTGTCTCCGACAACAGCTGCTTTATGTTGGTCACTTCCTTTTCCATTATGTGCACCCTGCTCAATAAACTTTTTGGCATTATCCCATGCTCCGCCGGAATTGGCCATCATAACAGCTAGTACAAAACCTGTAACTGTATTGCCTGCAAGGAGACCAGCAACACCTTCTGGACCCATAATAAATCCAACGACAATTGGAATAATAACAGCAATCAAAGCTGGTGCAATCATGAGTTTTTGAGCTGACTTTGTACACATATCAACACAGGAAGCATAATCTGGCTCTGCTTTTCCTTCCATAATCCCAATGATAGTCTTAAACTGACGTCTTACTTCTAATACAATTGACTGAGCCGCTTTACCTACCGCACTCATGGTTAACGCAGCGAAGAGAAATGGTAACATACCTCCTATAAATAGTCCTACCAATACTTTAGGATTAGTGATTGTTAGGTCAAGTTTTAATTCAGGACTAATCTGATGGATCTTATCAATGTAAGAAGCTATCAATGCGAGAGCAGTTAAAGCAGCGGAACCTATCGCAAATCCTTTTCCAGTAGCAGCAGTTGTGTTTCCTAAAGCATCCAAAGCATCTGTTCTTTCTCTTACAGAAGCATCCATATGTGTCATCTCTGCAATTCCACCAGCATTATCAGCAATTGGACCATATGCATCTGTAGCTAGTGTAATACCTAAAGTGGATAGCATTCCTACTGCAGATAAACCTATACCGTAAAGTCCGATATTAAAATCATTTACACCTCCGGTAGCGTAGTAGCTAACAAGAACTGAAATACCTACGATTACTACAGGGACTACAGTAGATAGCATACCAAGAGATAATCCGCTGATTATGACAGTAGCAGGTCCTGTTTCACTAGAATCAGCAAGTTTCTTTGTTGGTTTATAAGAATCAGATGTAAAATATTCTGTTATAGCGCCAATTAAAACTCCGGCTATCAATCCTGAAAGAATCGCGACATAAAGACCCATATGATCCGGAAGTAATATCTTAATTACAAAATAAGATGCAACAACGATGATACCAGCACTGATATATGTACCTGTCCTTAGTGCCCTTAGAAGATTCTTTTGTGAAGCACCTTCTTTGGTTTTAACAAAAAATGTTCCAATAATCGAAGCTACTACACCAATTGCTGCTAGTAACATTGGTACAGAAACACCACTTATTCCATATCCGGCGGCAACAGCTAGAGCTGCTGTAGATACAATTGAACCAACATAAGATTCATAAAGGTCAGCTCCCATTCCTGCTACATCACCAACATTGTCACCAACATTATCAGCAATAACTGCTGGATTACGAGCGTCGTCTTCTGGTATACCTGCCTCTATCTTACCAACAAGATCAGCTCCAACATCAGCGGCTTTCGTAAAAATACCTCCACCTACTCTGGCAAAGAGAGCCATACTAGACGCACCCATACCGAAAGTTAGCATATTCGATGTGATTTCTGCAATCTTTTCGCTTGCCGGAAGGTTATGGAATACTGCATTTAAAATTAAATACCATATAGAAAGATCTAGAAGACCAAGACCAACTACTGTAAATCCCATAACTGAACCAGCAGAAAATGCTACTCTGAGTCCTTTGTTTAGGCTCTTTGATGCTCCCTCAGCAGTTCTATTGTTAGCCATAGTAGCAGTATGCATTCCAATAAAACCAGAGAGTCCTGAAAAAAATCCACCTGTTAGAAAAGCAAAAGGAGTGAAAAAGCTTAAATAACCAGTAAAGGCCATAATGATTAATATACAAAAGACTACACCGAAAAATAAAGCCACTCCTGTATATTGCCGTTTCAAGTAAGCATTTGCACCTTTTCTGACAGCTGTTGAGATTTTTATCATTTCAGCTGTGCCTTCCGGTTGCTTTTTAACACGTAGGAACATGCATAAGGCGAAAATAAGGCCTAACAATGATCCTGCTGCAACAAAATAAATAGCATTCATAAAATTTACCTCCTAAATTCATATTACTAGTCTATATATATGATTAATAAAATAGGAAATACCAATACTTTGTACCATTTTTTTCTAAGGTTAATAATTTTCTATTCAATTGATGAAATTATTAGAAGAATGGTTGTAAATGGTCGGAGAACATGGATAAAGAAAGATAAATGGACTTTGACAATTAATATTGATAGATGATAGAATATGTAATAATCTGTTAATTGATCTTTCAATCAGTGAGGAGAAGATATACCATTTTAACCTACAACAATGTTCTAGACGAAGAAACAATATCGTTTTTTTGCATAAGATAACAATAAAAGGATTAATTTCGATGTATAGTACAGAAAAGTATGAAATATCGTTTGCTGGTGTAAGGGATAATAGATTTAATTTAAATGCTGTTACTAGCATCTGGAGATTAGCTGCGAATACTGCAGAAGGAGAAACAGGGCTTTATATTAATGCGCAGATCGAGGAGAGAAATCTTGTATGCCATAATTGCTGCGTTTCTGAGATAGCTATTGTAGCGACTGTTGTCAGAAATCCGATAAGTGAACCAAATGATAATTTTTTCTATGAGGTATTACAGCATGTGGTTGATCTAATTAGGGAAACTGTAGGTAATGTGTCAACAACTATAATCAAGGCGTTAGTTGAGGTGGCGATAAGATAATATTTTAGCTTTAACATAATGAATGTTGAAATATTGACTAATTTTTTTCATCCGAAGCAATTTAGTAATATAAACTTTTATCAACTACCCTGTTAATTGGGGTAGTTGAATAACCCTATTAATTTTGAAGACAAGCCATAAGAATCTAAATAAGAATATAGCTAAACTTCTGATACAGTTGCAACTATTCTCTATTTGGTCAAAGAAATTATAACAACCCACTAATAATATTTAGTAGGTTGTGTTTTTTTACATAAATATAATATACGAAGTTTTAAGTATAAAAATAATATAAATAAAACTAACATTTTAATTACCGTAAGAGAGATTCTAGGTTACGGGATTATTAGAAGGTAAAGTTGATAAGTGGTATAATATGTATTATACTTGTCTGTATAAGTTCGGTTATGCCGCTTATGCGTTACTAAAAAAATTAGAAGGGGTGATTTCATATGAAAAATACAATATTAGAAAGTTTGAAATATATGAGGAGGGCGACTATATTTTAACCCTCCTATCAAATGGAGGATAATAAATTGTATAAAGAAGAAGCAATTATTTCAAAGTGGATAGCTGATATGTATGAAAAAGATGAAACAGATACTAATGATGTAGAATTTTTACTATCAGTTATAGGTTCAAAACCAAAACATATTTTAGAGATTGCTTGTGGGAGTGGTCGAATTCTTGTTCCTTTAGCAAAAGCAGGTCATATTGTTACAGGATTAGATTTTGATCCATTTATGCTAAGTAAAATAGAATCGAAATCTGAGGGGCTAAGCAATATTTTTTGGCGTAAGGCTGATGTTATTGATGATGAATGGGATAACGATTATGATATTGTAGTAATTGCAGGAAATTTTTTGTTCAATATCATTTCTGGCACGGACTATGAAAAGGCACAGAAGTTACTTATTGAAAAATCAGCGAAATCACTGGTTTCTGGCGGAAGTATCTATATTGATTATGGATATACTTTACATCCCGAATCTTGGTATGATGATCCGGGTGAACGCGTGATTTGGCAAGGAATAGATAGTGATGGAAACACTGGTAAAATGATGCTGTTTGGTAGTACATTTGATAAAGAAACTAGAATTGTTAATTCTACTCGCAGATTTGAAATTCAATGTGTAAGTGGAGAAATAATCAAACAAGATATCAATACAGTAAAACATTTTGCTACGCTTGAGCAAATATATTCTTGGTTAGCTTCTGCAGGATTTGTTATAGAAGAAGAATACGGGGACTACAATAGTAATCCTATTAGCGAAACTACAAGCAGAGCTATTATTTCGGCAAAAAAAATTTAGAATTTTACTCAATATTGTGAGCGTACCCTAAACAAAATAAGGCGAATACATATATCAAAACAATTAACCATTAAATGGGGCAGTACGGTATGGCACAGGATATTTCGGTATTCTGTGCCTTTTCCGTTGTCACGCAACCAATTGAAGTAATTCATTAGTTGATACAGCGAGTACTTCGTAAAAGCATAAGCTTTAATCAACTTACCCAGGAAGGAATCAAATGAATGTTGAGACAATGCAAAAAAAGCTGAAGACAGAACGTAAATAAAAATTTACATTGTTAGTTGATAAATTATGTAGTATTGTTTTAGTGTAGATTGTTATATAACAGGATAGAAAGCATAATCTATGACATGAAAAATTTCGCGAGGCGTGATTTTCCTTGTTTAGATAAATGTAGAGTTAATCATATCGACGTAATTATAAACGTAAATGAAAATTAAAATTCAAATTTCTATCTAATTAAAATCAAGGCTGACTATGTATTTGTATATACATTAATAAATTCTAAGGATCAATAATTAAGGAGGGGATTTCATGGAGAAAAATAATCTCAATTATACTAAACATTGTAATATAAACGATAAAAATAAGCTTTTAAAAAGATTAATCAAATCATATTTATGCTTCTTAATAATAACGATATACCTCATTCAGTCATTACCTGTTAAGGCAGCAGATAGTACTTCAGATACCAGCGCTTCTGATAATAATAGTGTTAAAACAGGAAAGCAAAAGAGCGGAGAACTTCATGCATTTTATCCTTCGAACGCAGTATTTTCAGAGCAGATGAAACAGTACATAGATGACTTAGAGTCCATAAGTTTTGCTTGGAGTAGAATAGATGCAGAAGATTCTGGTTGTTTAAACTCTGTTAAAGGTCAGAACGGTAATTATGGATTCTATTATCCGAATGACTATCTTCAACCGTTAGAATATGCAAAGAGTCAGGGAAAATCAATCCAGTTAAATATATATATGGATGGTCCCGATGGTACAAAATTGTTACCATATGCAGACGAGCGAGCGGCCATGGTGTCCGCTATAGTAAATACTGTACAGAGCGATCTTTCGCTGGGAGAAGATATTTACTATGATGGTGTGGTAATTGACTTTGAAGGGCTACGCAATACAGATGGAAATGGTAATTCTATTCTTTATAATGGAAAGCCAATCAGTACTTATTATACACAATTTTTGACGGAGCTTAGGGAACAATTTGACAGCATCGGAAAAAATCTGTATGTAGCAGTAAACCCAGCATTATATTTCGATGGTTATGATTATTCCAAGATTCTTAATGTGGCTGACCGAGTAATTGTCATGGCACATGACTATGAACCTGTACAAAAAGTACTAAAGAATCAGATAGAGCAGTACACAGGCTATAATGCTTTGGACCCTACCCATAGCCTTGCACCGATACAGATGGTTAGAATGGCATTAAACGATATAAGAAATGCTGCTTCTAATACTTCAGAGCTTTCAAAGGTTTGGTTACAGATTGCATTTGACACTGCTCAGTGGCAGTTTGATGTAAAGAGTGCGAAGGAGTGGACTGAATTACCTACCACAACCTTAAGTAGGGGAGGAAGGCTTACCCCGTTATATAAATCAATAAAGGCACGTATCGATAATACGGATGGTTATGGGCAGAATTTAAGTTATGGATATAACAATGAATTACAAAGTCCATACATTCAGTACTTTAATACCTCTGACAAGTCTTGGAATGTCATTATCTATGAAGATAGTTCTAGTATTAGTGCTAAGATAGAATTAGCTAAGTCCTATAATCTTGGTGGTATTTCTCTTTGGAGTCTTGCCAATATACCAGATTATAATGATACGAATGGGAAGAAGTATCATCTAAATGCTTGGAATACAATAATAGCAGAAATGAAAACTTATGATACATTACCGGCAGAAAGTAGTAAATATGTTAGTTTTACAGATGCTTTCGTAGAAAAGGCAGTTAGAGAAAAACTTGGAAAAGTATCAGGAAAGATATCGGTGGAAGAGCTACATGGTATTTATCGTTTGAAGCTACCAAAAGGAGTAAAAAGTTTAAAGGATTTGAATAAGCTAGCAAATCTTGAGTATCTAGATGCCGGACAGTTAGGTATAAAGGATATAACAGCCATAGGTAATCTGAAAAATATACGTGTGCTTTACCTTCAGCGTAACTTGGTATCTGATATTAGTGCTCTTAAAAAATTAACTAAGCTAGAGGTTCTATCCTTAAATGGTAATCAGATTGAATCCATCAGTGCTTTGTCAACCTTAACAAATTTGCGAGAGCTATATATACGTGAGAATAAGATAAAAAATATATCATCACTAAATAAGCTGACAAAACTGATACTATTAGAGGGTGGGAAAAATAATTTACAGAATATTGACAGCCTTAAAAATTTGAAAAACATCAAGTCTTTAACATTGGACAATAATATTATTAAAGATATTACAGGGTTAAAGGTATTGACTAATTTAAAGTATTTGGATTTATCAAATAATAAGATTACTTCGATTAATGCGTTAAAAAATCTGAGTGGATTGGAGACTTTATACCTTCAAAGAAACTCCATCACTGATATTAGTGCAATTTCTACTTTGAAAAAGCTAAAGCTATTATCCATGAATGGAAATAAAATTTCTGATGTAAAGCCTCTAACAAAGCTTGCTAATTTAGAAAAGCTTTATTTAAAGGATAATAAGATAAAAAGTATTGCTTCTTTAAAAGGACTTGTTAATCTAAATGAACTTTATTTAATGGGAAATAGTGTTTCTAATTATAGTCCTGTTAAAACGATGTATGCTAAAAAGGGTTTTGTCTGTGATTTTAAAATTAACTAAGAAAAACAAGCGAAAGCGGTTTACTGCTTTCGCTTGTTTCATTATGAGATCATTTTCTATACTGTTACTTCTTGAATGTAACTATCAATTAATGTATAAATCCACATATTTAGAGGTGAGAAATGAAAGCCTAAAGCACTAGCCTTGTCCGTATTGATGCTGTATTCATTCTCACTGTTATAGGGTGTTTTTTCTCCATCCTCTGCCAATATGGCCTTTTTCCCTGTAAAATTTCTAATGGGTACCCATTTGCATAACTTATTTAGTTTTTCTTAGATCGCAAACATTATTACGACCTTTCATTGTACAAACATTATTTCAACACTTCAATGGATACCTTTTTAAACACTCCATTTTCGTATTTTTAAAGACATTTCTTGATGAACAACTAACACAGTATACTAAAACATAACCTATTATTTTACGTATACAATAGTGCAGTATTGAAACAATATAATACATATGTAATTTATATTTTCCAATAAAAGTTAAAAAATTTATGAAAATAGCACAAAAATTTAGTTATAAAAATGTTAAATTAAACAAAGTGGTTAAACGTTTTAACATTTTAATTGACAAGTTTAATAAAAAATGATATTTTAAAATTACAAAGTGATAAAACGTTTTAACAAAATTACTAAATTGTTTACTTTAGAGAGAGAAGGAGAAAATTATGGTCGAAATTATTATTTCAATCGCAGCAATCATATTGCTTACAGTGCTTATTGTAAAAAAATACAATACAACAATTGCACTACTGTTTTGCGGTATTATTCTTTTAGCTGCAGCAGTAATACTAGGACATCCAGTATTAGATACTGAAACTTCGACAGGATTTGTATTACTTGATATTTTCAAAAATATTGAGACGGCTTTCTTAAGCCAATTAGGAAACATTGGTTTAACACTTATGACTCTGATGGGATATTCCACCTATATGACCTACATAGGTGCAAACGATAAAACCGTTCAGATTATGTTAAAACCGTTAGGAAAGATTAAATCAAAGTATATTTTAGTACCAATCATCTTTTTATTAGGTAATTTATTATCCTTAGTAGTTCCAAGTGCATCAAGCTTAGGCGTATTATTAATGGCTACTTTATTCCCAATTCTAACAAGAGTAGGAATGAGCCCATTAACAGCAGCAGGTATTATTGCAACTACTGCTACCATTATGCCAACACCCCTTGGAGCTGATAACGTTATAGCTGCTGAAACATTTGGAATGACGATACTTGATTATGTTGGAAAGCATGCGGCGATTTCCATTCCTTCCATTCTTCTTATGGCAATTGCTCATTATTTATGGCAAAAATATTGTGATAAGAAAGATGAAGCAAAAGGAACAGCATTTAAAACAGAATTAAAAGGTTTACGTGAAGACTTACCTCCAATCGTATATGCTTTATTACCAGTTTTGCCTTTAATTTTAGTAATTGTTATAAATCTAGGATTTCCTTCTCTAAAGGTTGGATTAGTTACTATAACTTTTATCAGTTTAATTGTTTCAATTATCTGTGAAGCTTTTAGAAGAAAAGATATTGCTAAAGTTACGCAAGATGTTCAGGAATTCTTTAAAGGTATGGGCACAGGTTTAGCATCTGTAGTATCCATTATGGTTGCAGCAACAGTTTTCGTAAATGGCTTAAAAGCATTAGGTATTGTTGACATGTTAATGGATTCTGCAAATGGTCTTAAGGGAGCAGGAATCATCATGATGTTAGCATTCAGTGGAATTACCTTTATTATAGGTTTAATAAGTGGTAATGGTTTATCGGTATTCTATGCTACGGTAGGATTAATTCCAAGTGTAGCAGCAGCTGCTTCGGTATCACCAGCGATGATTGCGTTACCAATGCAGATGATTGCTAACTTAGTACGTTCGATTTCTCCAGTTGCCGCTGTTATTGTAATAGTAGCTTCGTCAACAGGAGCTACACCAGTTCAGTTAGTAAAGAGAACAAGTGTACCAATTATAGTCGGGACGATTAGCTGTTTAGTGTTATCTTTTGTCTTATTATTTTAAGCATAAAATGAGCGCTTATCAGCGCTCATTTTTATCATAAAGATCGTGTATCATGATAATCTGACAACTCAAAATGCAAAACAAGGGGTGATAGAATGAATATAGAGATTGTTGATAATGCATTAACTCCTGAAATATATATTGATGTCAGAAAGCAAGTAAATTTCAAATATTATGAATATGACGATGTAAAAATTGCTCTTAAAAATTCACTTTATTCTGTAGTAATATTTGATGATGGAAAACCGATTGGGATTTCAAGAGTTGTCGGAGATGGAAGAATTGTTTTTTTTATCAAAGATGTTGTGGTTGTTCCGGAGTACCAAAAACTAAAGGTTGGTTCCATGTTAATGAATAGGATAGAGCAGTACCTTTCCAATGCAGCATGCGATGGTGCTT
Source organism: Lachnoclostridium phytofermentans ISDg (assembly GCF_000018685.1). Classification (NCBI taxonomy): domain Bacteria; kingdom Bacillati; phylum Bacillota; class Clostridia; order Lachnospirales; family Lachnospiraceae; genus Lachnoclostridium; species Lachnoclostridium phytofermentans. Next base: position 2,246,463 of record NC_010001.1, read on the forward strand.
ATATTGGTCTAATGTCAACACCAGGACAAACTGAATTTTATAAAAAGTTTGGTTTTATTGAAAGACCTACAGATGAATTTGGACCAGGTATGGTAAAATATCATAGTAAATGATTGATAATTAATGGTAAAATATCATAATATAAGAGATATAATAGATGGTAAGATATCATAATAAAAGAGATAATAAAAAAATGATAATAAGATAATATTATCAGGAATAAAAACATTTGCTTGACTGGCAGTATTGATTACTTGATATATACGACTGCGAAGTAAGCAGTTTTTAATAGTAAAGAGGTGACCAAATTATGAAAAAACTAATTGTATTAGGAAGTCTAAACATGGACCTTTCAATTCAAAGTGATTATATGCCAAGAAGCGGTGAAACTATTAATGGATATGGTTTCCTAATGAACTCTGGTGGTAAGGGCGGCAACCAAGCCGTTTCAGCAGCGAAACTTGGTGTGGATGTGAAGATGATTGCGAATGTTGGAAATGATATTTTTGGTAAGCAATTATTAGATGACTTAAATTCTTATGGAGTGGATGTCTCTAGTGTTGAGGTATCAAACAATGTATCTTCTGGCGTTGCTATGATAACAAGATGTAACAATGATAATCGAATTATCTTAAGCAACGGTGCAAATCATACTCTAGATTTTGAAACTGTGAAAGAGAAGTTAATAAAGATTGCGAACCCGGGAGACATTTTCTTAACCCAATTAGAGAATGATTTCGAAGTTGTTAAAAAATCAATTAAGTTTGCAAAAGAGCTTGGACTTTATACCATTTTAAATCCAGCACCTGCAAAAGTTATTGAAGATGATTTATATAAGCATTTAGATTTAGTAATTGTAAATCAAAGTGAATGTGAGCTGTTAACTGGGATTTATCCAGAGGATGAAAAATCTTATCATATTGCGCTGGAGGTATTTCGTGATAAAGGAGTAAATGCAATTATTACGCTTGGTACAGACGGTAGTATTACGAATTATACTGGTGATTATGAGTATATTGCATCAAGAAAAGTAAAAACAGTAGATACAACTGCAGCAGGAGATTCTTATATAGGAGCTCTATGTCGTTTCTTAATCTTTGAGAAAGATTTTATAGAAGGCTTAACGTTTGCTTCTGATGTGGCAGCTTTGACCGTAACCAAAAAAGGTGCTCAAATCTCAATACCTAATTTTAATGAAGTGAAAGAATATTTTAAGGAGGATCGAAATTATGAATAAAAGACCAATTATTATTGATACAGATCCAGGCATCGATGATGCCTTAGCAATTGCAATAGCACTATATGCGGGTGAATTAGATGTGAAATTAATAACTACGGTTGCTGGTAATGTAGGAGTTGATAAAACAACTTACAATGCGTTACGCTTATTAAAGTTTTTTGAAAAAGAAAGTATTCCTGTTGCAGTAGGCGCAGACAAGCCACTCATTAGACCATATGAAGATGCTAGTTATATTCATGGAAAGAGTGGTATGGAAGGTTATGATTTTGAAGATCCAACGTGTACGCCTATTACTGAGAATGCTGTGAATGCTATGAGAAGAATTATCACGGAGAGTAAAGAACCAATCACAATTGTTGCAATAGGTCCATTAACTAATGTTGCACTTTTATTGAAAGTTTATCCTGAAGTGAAAGAGAACATAAAAGAAGTTGTTATGATGGGTGGAAGTTTAAGCCGTGGTAATATGGGCGTTATGTCAGAATTTAACGTAGGCGTTGATCCAGAAGCTGCATATATCCTTTTTCACAGTGGAGTAGATATCGCGATGGTTGGACTTGATATCGGTTTAAAAGCATTAGTATTACCAGAAGATAGTGAAGAAATAAAAACAATGAATAAAACTGGCGAAATGGCGTATTGCTTATTTAAAAAATATCGTGGTGGAAGCTTTAACACAGGTTTAAAAATGTATGATAGTACTGCAATTGCATATCTACTTGCCCCTGAAATCTATGAAGTTGTAGATACCTACGTAGATGTTGAGCTTGCTGGCTCAATGACTGCTGGATGTACGGTAGTTGATTTAAAAGGTTATTTAAAACAATCGAATAATGCTAAAGTCTGTATTGATGTTGATGCAGATAAATTCCGTAAGTGGTTCAAAGAATCGATTCGTAAATGTAATTAGTAAGAATTAGAATTTGTAATGCTGCCAAACTTGATAAAATACAACTGGAAGAAAGCTATTTGGTTAGAAAAACACTTTCGCATCCTTTTATTCATAACAAGGAATAGTTTGCGAAGCAGATAGGAGCTCATGTTATATGAATAACGTTATCATGTATAGTATTGCATTAATGTCAGTTATTGTTGTGATTGTTATGCTTATTAAAAAGATGGATATCAAGATAACCATGTTTGCGATGGGTGTAGTTTTAATGTATATTGCAACATTTATGGGAAATACAATTGGTGGTGAAGGCTTTAAATCATCAGGATTGACTATCTTAGATCCATTACTGGTCATTATCAATGAATTTAAATCTTCACTTAATTCCGCTGGGTTTATCATAATGATTTTAGGCGGTTATACCTCATATATGTCAGCAATTGGAGCAAACGATGTAACTGTTCATACTTTAACTAAACCAATCAAAAAAATTAAGTCTGTATACATTTTAGTTCCGGTTGTTTTCCTTATTGGAAATTTACTTTCCTTGGTGATACCAAGTGCATCTAATTTAGCAATTATACTGCTTGCTACGTTATATCCAGTACTTCGCGAGGCAGGAATGACACCCCTTACTACAGCAGCAGTACTCGCGACAACTGCAACTGTTATGCCGACTCCATTAGGTGGAGATAACGTGGCGATTGCTACAGAACTTGCAAAATATCCTGAATTTGCTGGACTAACTGTATCAAATTATGTTTTAAAATATCATGCACTAGTATCGATTCCAACCTTAGCATTTATGGCAGCAGTACATTTCTTTTGGCAAAAGTATTTGGATAAAAGAAACGCAAACCAAATGGAAAATAAGGTAGAAATAGAGGCTGTGAAAGATATTAAAGGTGGCATGCTATTTCGTACTGTATATACCATTTTACCAGTATTCCCAATATTATTGTTAATCGCGATTTATTTGTTCGATACTTTCACTGGGGTTACAGTAAATGTTAGCGTCGAGCTAGCAGCAGTAGTTTCCTTTATAATTGCTATCTTTTGCGAGGCTATACGTAGGAAAAGTACAGCAGAAGCTCTGAATAAAACGGAATCTTTCTTTAAAGGAATGGGTAGTTCCCTGCCAATCGTCGCTTTATTAGTGGCAGCAACCGTGTATGTGTCAGGTCTTAAATCAATTGGTCTGATATCATCACTACAATCCACAATGCTTGAAATTCAAGGTTCAGGCTTAGGATTTATCTTACCATTAATTCTTGTTGGATTAACCATATTAATTGTTTTATTAAGTGGAAGCGGTACCGCATTATTTTATGCGTTAGTACCTCTAATGATGCCTTTGGCTACAGCGGCTGGTATTAATGCACTTGCTGTGACGATACCGATGGCGTTAGCAGGAAATATCATAAGAGCAGTTTCTCCTGTAGCAGCAGTAGTTATGATTGTCGCAGGTACCGTTAAGATTAGCCCATTAGATCTTGTGAAGCGAACTTCGTTACCAATGATTTCTGGAGTTATCTTCATGTTTATCTTATCTATGATTTTATTCTTATAGAATAGATTTTTCTCTGCACGTGTGTTACTATATATTGTAAAGGATTTTTTGTCTGGAGGTTGCAGAAATGAAAGTTACAATTAAAGATATAGCACGAGAAGCAGGAGTTAGTGTCGCAGCAGTTTCTTTAGTGTTAAATCATAAAGATTGCAGAATTGCTGAAGATACAAAAAAAAGAATAATAGAAGTTGCACAAAGATATAATTATACAGTCAATCAACAGGCAAGAAGTTTGGTTACGAAGAAATCCAATGTAATCGGTTTAATCATACCTGATATTGAAAATATTTTCTTTTCATCCTTATCAAAGAAAATTGAAGAATACTGCCGTAAAAAGGGATACGCAATTATGATTGTTAATACAGATGAAAATCCAGCGACAGATATCGAGCTGTTACATCTGTTAGTTTCCAGAGGTGTAGATGGTATTCTTTATACTCCAAGTATTGGAACGGAGGAAGACTATCAAAAGATTAAACCCTATTTAGAAACAATATCAGTTCCTTATGTAATGGTTGACCGTTATCTGGATGACATTGAATGCAACAAAGTATATATTGACAATATTAATGGATCTATGCAAGCTATTTCCATGTTAGTGAAAAGTGGTCATACTAAGATTGGTTGTATTGGATATGCAGTATCGAAATCTACTACAAACTCTCGTGTTACTGGTTATATTGAGGCTATGAAACAATTTGATTTGCCAGTAGATGAGAAGTATATTTATGATGGCCAATACAAGGTTATTGGTGGTTATAATGCTGGAAAAGAAATTGTGAAGACTGATTTAACAGCAGTATATAGCTGTAACGATATGATGACACTTGGATTTCTTAGATACTTAAATGAATGTGGCAAAAAAGTACCAGAGGATTACTCGATTATTAGTTATGATAATACACTACATAATTTTGTAGTAAAGCCAAAGATTACAACAATCGATCAGGATTTAGGTAAGCTTGCAAGAAACTCTTGTAGATTATTATTTAAAAATATAAATGATGAAAAAAGTGAGCCAGAAGTTATTTGTTTATATCCTCAATTGCTTATTAAGGAGAGTGTTAAAAAGTTAAATAATTGATGCTACTATTATAGGAAAGTTTCAACTTGCTATAAGAATTTCATGGTTTTGCTATAATGTTGACGTTGATTATCTATAATATATTTTTTAGTGATAATTCTTTGGGAAAATGTTTGAATAAATTAGATATAACAAGGTATTCATACAAAGATAGCAGAATATAAATTCAGAAGTTGTAGTTTTTTTTGTTCAGCGATTATTCTGAATTGTTTTATAATCTTTTAATCTTTTTAATATGTGAATTAAGGAAACTTGTAACGAGTCGCCTTAATTCACTTATTTTATATTCTTAAAGGTTTTTCTAAATTATGACCTTAATCATTGCTATTTATTTGTAATTTGTCAATGATATGTTATATAATAAATGGATGAAACAATTTATCTAAATTGATATTAAGAAAACTAAAACTATTAAAAATAAGTACATATACGGAGAGTAAAAATAATGAAAAATTTAGTTATGTTAGAAATGAAAGAGCACATGATTGATACCTGTGTTGATTTATTTATTGATACATTCACGAAAAAGCCCTGGTATGATGTTTATGAATCAAGAGAACAAGTAGAAAACTTATTCCATAATCATCATAACAATAATTACTTTATTGGTTATGTCGCAGTGTTAGACGATAAAGTTGTGGCCTTAAGCCTTGGGATGAAAAAACCGTGGATTAAAGGAATGGAATACTATATTGACCAGTTTTGCGTTAGTTACGAAATGCAGGGAAGAGGTATTGGAAGCTGGTTTATAAAAGAAATAGAAGAAGATATTAAAAAGCAAGGAATGAATGGAATCATGTTAAATACAGAGCAAGGATATCCATCCCAGAAATTTTATGAGAAAAACGGATTTGAAATAATTAAGGATGTAATAGTTTTTGGTAAATAGTAAAATCTAAAATAGAATATGCAAAAGGATTAAGGCTCGTCTGGAGTAGTACCATAATCCTTATATGGCTCTGCGCAAGTGTTTGGGCGAGGTTCCATTGGAACTTGTCTAGAAACTAGATGTGGAGCTTTCTTCATTAGTGACAAAAATTCTACGGGTACTCAATCCTGTTTTTATGAAAAATAAAACATGGAAATTGCTAAATTGCAAACTTACTGGTATCATATAAATAGAATAATCGACAGACAATCTAAGTTAGGTTGTAGTTTTTAAAGAATAGATAAAAACGAAGGATTTAAATAGATATGAACAAATTAATTATTGGAATATTAGCGCACGTGGATGCGGGTAAGACGACGTTATCAGAAAGTATACTTTATACGAGTGGTAAAATTGGAAAATTAGGTAGGGTCGATAACAAAGATGCTTACTTAGACACGAACGAGTTAGAAAGAGCAAGAGGAATTACAATATTCTCAAAACAAGCCATAGTTGAGTTAGGTGAGACGCAAATAACGTTACTCGATACACCAGGACATGTGGATTTTTCTGCTGAAATGGAGAGAACACTTCAGGTGCTAGACTATGCTATCTTAGTTATTAGTGGGGCAGATGGAGTGCAGGGACATACTAAGACATTATGGCGATTGCTTGCTATGTATCAGATACCTATATTTTTATTTATTAATAAAATGGATCAACCAGGGACAGAGAAAGATAAGATATTAAGTGATTTAAAAAATCAGTTAGAAGATGGATGCATTGATTTTGGACAAGTTATGTCAGATGAATTTTATGATCAATTAGCGATGTGCGATGAGCTCATGATGGAATCCTATCTGGAAACGGGGCTTGTGGAAACAAATCAGATAAAGCAGGCTATCAAAGAACGCAAAGTATTTCCTTGTTTTTTCGGATCAGCGTTAAGATTAGATGGTATTGAGGAATTTTTGAAGGGAATTAACACTTATACGATGCTACCTAGTTATCCTGATGAATTCGGTGCAAAAGTATTTAAAATAACAAGAGATGATCAAGGAAACCGACTAACACACATGAAGCTTAATGGTGGAAGACTTAAGGTAAAGGACGCCTTAACCAATAGAGTCTGGGAAGAGAAAGTGAATCAAATCAGAATTTACTCTGGACAAAAATACGAATCAGTAAATGAGGTAGAGGCTGGAAGTGTATTTGCAGTAATGGGACTTACTCAAACAAAGCCAGGAGAAGGACTTGGAATAGAGGAGGTTTCTGATACACCTGTATTAGAGCCAGTCTTATCCTATCAGATTATACTCCCGGAAGGCATCGACCCAAGAATGATGCTTCCAAAGCTTCGCCAAATTGAAGAGGAAGAACCAGAACTTCATATTGTATGGGAGGAACAGTTGCAAGAAATCCAAGCACAGATTATGGGCGAAGTGCAGATAGAAATTCTTCAGAGTATGATTAAAACCCGTTTTGGCGTGGAGGTGTCATTTGATGCAGGAAGAATCGTATATAAAGAAACAATTGGAAATGTAGTTGAAGGGGTAGGACATTTTGAGCCATTGAGACATTATGCTGAGGTTCATCTACTATTAGAGCCAGGGGAACCGGGAAGCGGTTTAGAATTTGGGATAGATTGCAGTGAGGACCTATTGGGGAAAAGCTGGCAAAGACTCATATTAACTCATCTGGAAGAAAAAACTCACAAGGGAGTACTAACAGGTTCTGCAACAACGGATATGAAAATCACGTTGGTAGCAGGACGGGCACACAATAAACATACAGAAGGTGGAGATTTCAGAGAAGCTACTTACCGTGCGGTACGCCAAGGCTTGAAAGAGGCAAACTCAATATTATTGGAACCTTATTATTCTTTTCAGTTGGAGCTACCTGAGAAAATGGTAGGAAGAGCAATGACGGACATTGAGAAAATGTATGGTACATGTGAAATATCACGGACAGATGGTGAGATGTCAGTTTTAGTGGGGAGCGCCCCTGTTATCACCATGAGAAATTATCAGAAAGAAGTAACTTCTTATACCAAAGGTCTTGGTAAGCTTTTTTGTAGCTTAAAAGGATATTTACCGTGCCATAATACTTTAGAGGTCATGGAAAGTATAGGATATGACTCAGAACGAGATCTTGGAAATCCAACAGGTTCTGTTTTTTGCGCACACGGTGCAGGATTTTTAGTGGATTGGAATGAAGTTAAGGACTATATGCATGTGGAAAGCTATTTAAAGGGAAAAAAAGAAGTTTCAGAGAAAATAGCAGACTACCAATTTAGAGAGAGAGAAGAGAGACTAATTAGTTTAGATGAGATTGATAAAATAATTAATAGTACCTTCTATTCAAACCAAGGGAAGAAATCCACCTGGAAAAGAAGTAAAAGTGCACGTGAAAGTTACTACGAACCTACAACCTATGTCAATCGTCAGAAGGAGAATAAAGAAGAGTATCTTCTTGTAGATGGATATAATATTATTCACGCATGGCCCGAATTAAATGAACATGTTGATGAGAATATGCACGGTGCAAGGATGAAATTACTTGATATTCTTTGTAACTATCAGGGGATACGAAAGTGTCAAATAATCGTTGTATTTGACGCTTATCGCTTACTTGGTCATCCTGAGGAAGTAATCGATTATCACAATATTCATGTAGTATATACAAAAGAGGCACAAACAGCAGATCAATATATTGAAAAATTTGCGCATGACAATCAGAAAAAATATGATATCACAGTTGCAACCTCAGACGGTTTACAGCAGATTATTATTAGAGGAGCAGGATGTTCCTTATTATCTGCGAGAGATTTAAAAGAAGAGATTGACAGAGTAAATGATAAATTAAAGAACGAATTCATAGAAACCCAAGCGAAAAATCGTAATTATCTTTTGGATACCTTATCACAGAAAGATAAGTTGAAGATGGAAGAACTAATGAATGAGGATAATACGATAGAGGAATAATTAATTTGCACTAGAATTTATAATGCAAAAAGGGTGTTTTGTAATCGATAAGGAATATTTATTTATTTTACAATATAAGTAAAATACCTTTTCGATTACACTTGAAAAACATACTTAGCTTATGGTAAATTAGGCTTATGGAGGTTAGTGCTATGAAGATATCAACAAAAGGGCGATATGCTATTCGAGTTTTGATAGATCTAGCAGAACATAATAATGGAGAATTTATTACATTAATGGATATTGCCGGGCGGCAGGAAATATCCGAGAAGTACTTAGAAGCCATCGTTTCCATATTAAGCAAGAATGATTTACTTATTTCTTTGAGAGGAAAAGGTGGTGGTTATAAACTGGCAAAAGCACCAGAACAGTATACAGTCGGCAGTATCTTAAGATTGACAGAAGGTTCTCTTGCACCTGTATCCTGTCTTGAAAAGACACCAAATAATTGTACAAGGGCTACTGAGTGCCGGACTTTACATATGTGGGAAGAATTTTATAAATTAACCAATGATTATTTTGATGGAATTACAATAGCAGATTTAGTTAAGAAAAATGATAGTGCTGATTATTATATGATATAAGATTAAAAAAGATATCTTTACCTGGGGCGGGTAACCATATCTTTTTTTTGTGTACGATAAAAATATTATCTAGGTAAAGCGTTAAAGCATAAAATTCTATAAACATATAGGCATTATATGTTTATAGGGGTAATATACTACTAAAAAAGTTAATATGTAAAACAATTCAATCTGTCAACAGAATTATGATTGGATGTAAAACAGATTATTAGAAAGATATAAGGGGAGGAAGATGAATGGAGAAAGTGGATTATGAGACTCTTAAAAGAGGCGGATTTATGCGACAGAAACAGAAAGATAATTTTTCCTTAAGGTTACAGGTGGTTGGGGGGATGCTAACTGTCAAAAATCTAAAAAAGATTGCAGAAGTTGCGGAAAAATATGGTGAGGGGTATGTTCATCTAACTTCAAGGCAAGGTGTTGAGATACCTTTTATCAAACTTCCTGATATCGAGGAAGTAAAGGAAGAACTATTGCTTGGTGAGTGTAACCCTGGAGTCAGTGGTCCGAGAGTGAGAACTGTTACCGCATGTCAGGGAAATGTCATTTGTCCTAGCGGGAATATCGATTCTTATGATATCGCGAAAAAATTAAATGATCGGTACTTTGGCAGAGAGCTACCACATAAATTCAAGTTTGGCGTTACAGGATGTCAGAATAATTGTCTGAAGGCAGAAGAAAATGATGTTGGCATAAAAGGAGCTTTAGAGGTCAAGTGGCTGGAGGAGAAATGTATTCTCTGCGGTGCATGCGAAAAGGTATGTCGCAGCCATGCGATTACCATAAAAGATGGTAAAGTCAATGTGGATTATAATAAATGTAATTATTGCGGACGATGTGCAAAGTCGTGTCCGACAGACGCTTGGGATACTGAGTCTGCTTATATTATTTCCTTTGGGGGAACATTTGGTAATAGCATAAGCAAAGGTTTCTCTCCACTACCATTAATTACATCAGAAGAGCAACTTTTTCGGGTTACAGATGCTGCAATACAGTTTTTTGATGATTACGCAAAGAAAAGTGAACGGTTTAAATTTACAATCGACAGGGTAGGACAGGAGGAATTTATCAAAAAAATGGAGGAGGCGTATTATAGCTGATGTTTAGTTAAATAGCTAATCTTTATTGAACGAAAAAATAGGAATAGGCTAATTTTTAAATAATTCAAACATTTGTTGGTTAAACAACAGGGAAGAAATATCAGATAACATATAACAAGTGGAGGTTAAATTTATGAAGGGAAGATATCAAAAAAGAATTATTGTGTTATTTTTAGTGTTTGGGATGGTATCTGTGTTTGCAGCTTGCAGTAAGAAATCAGAAGGCGGTAAAGTGACGATTACGAATGTATCCTATGATCCTACCAGAGAACTGTATATCGCGTACAATAAGCTGTTTGAACAGTATTACAAAGAAACCTATGGTACCGATGTAGAAGTTATACAGTCTCATGGTGGATCAGGAAGCCAGGCAAGGTCAGTCATTGAAGGTGCAGCAGCAGATGTCGTAACGCTCGCTTTAGCACATGATATTACATTGATTGAAGAAGCGGGCTTAATTGATTCCGGATGGCTGGAAGAGTTTAAAGGAAATTCTTCTCCTTACACTTCAACTATCGTTTTCTTAGTAAGAAAAGGGAATGATAAAAATATTAAAGATTGGGATGATTTAATTAAGGACGGAGTAGGGGTTATTACTCCGGATCCAAAAAGTAGCGGCGGAGCTTGCTGGAATTTCCTCGCTGCATGGCATTATACAAGTGTTACATATGAGGGGGATGACAATAAAACAAAAGACTTTGTAAAGAAACTCTATGACAATGTTACCGTGATGGATTCCGGTGCCAGAGGGGCAACAACAACATTTGTTGAAAATGGTCAGGGTGATGTATTACTGGCTTGGGAGAATGAAGCTATCCTAGCACTTAAGGAATATCCGGATCAATACGAAATCATAACTCCGAGTATCAGTATTTTAGCACAACCAAGTGTTGCCATCGTAGATGAAAATGCGAAGAAAAATAAAACAGAGGAAATTGCGAAAGCTTATTTGGAGTATCTATATTCGGAAGAAGCACAGAAAATCATAGGAAACTTTGGGTTCAGACCATCGAATCAAGAAATCTTGGAGGAATTTTCTGATAAGTTTGATCTTAATATAAATTTATGTACGATTGGTGATTTTGGCGGCTGGAATGAAGCCTATCAAACATTCTTTGCAGATGGCGGCATCTTTGATGAGATTTATGAGAAATAAGAATCCGATGGAGGGGTTATGGTGAAACGAAAAGTGAAAAATAATTCGGTAATACCGGGTTTTAGTTTAACCATGGGGATTACACTGCTTATGTTTTCCTTAATTATCTTCATTCCGCTGGCCTCTGTTTTAGTATATTCTTTTCAGTTATCGCCAAGTGAATTCATTCAACTAATTGCAAAGAAAAATGTAATAAATGCATTCAAAACAAGTTTGCTTTGTTCTTTTGTAGCAGCTATTATAAATTGTTTCTTTGGCTTAATTCTTGCATGGGTTTTAGTGAGGTATGAATTTATCGGAAAACGCCTGCTCGATGGCTTGATTGAATTACCATTTGCATTGCCAACAGCAGTTGCAGGTATTACTTTGTCTAAGATGTATTCTGATACAGGTATCCTTGGGAGAAAATTTGCAACGCTTAGAATTAAAGTATCCTATACCAAGCTTGGAGTTACAATAGCACTAGTTTTTATTGGAATTCCTTTTGTTGTGAGAGCAATTCAGCCAGTCTTAGAGAAATTGGATGCGCAGTATGAAGAGGCAGCTTATATCTTGGGGGCAAATAGGGTCACAACATTTTATAAAGTTATTTTTCCTGAATTAAAACCTGCCCTACTAACTGGCTTTGGTTTAGCTCTTGCAAGAGGAATCGGAGAATATGGAAGTGTAATTTATATTTCCGGAAACAGTGCAAAGGATCAAACTCAGGTTGTGTCATATGTAATCATGCAAAAACTAAATTATGTAGATTATGCAGGTGCTACAGCAATTGCTTTGGTTATGTTGATTATATCCTTTACGGTATTGTTGTTTTTAAATATCATTCAGGTACGTCAGACTAAGCGTACAAATAATGTTTAGGAGGTACGTTATGCAGAATGAATATGTTACGGATAGAGATGATAAGACATCAAATAGTAAGGATAAAACTGCAAATAGTAAGGATAAAACTGCAAACAGTAAAGATAAAACTGCAAACAGTAAAGATAAAACTACAGATAATAAACTACGTAAATCGGCAAAAAGTATAGTATTAGATAAAAATAGCAAAATGACGAAAGCAATATTAATCACAATTAGTGTCCTTTTTATTTTCTTCATGCTGGTATTACCACTGATTTCTGTTATCACCAATTCATTAAGTGAAGGTTTTACTTTTTACCGTAAGGCTTTACAGACAGAGTATGTAACAACAGCCCTCAAGGTAACTTTATTTGCTACGGTGATAGCTGTGACGGTCAATTCGTTTTTTGGAATCATTGCAGCATGGCTGATAACGAAGTTTTCCTTCCGCGGAAAACATGTGCTGGCAACAATCATTGATATTCCGTTTTCCATCTCACCGGTTATTGCTGGCTTGGCATTTCTAATGACCTTCGGGAGACTGGGATGGGCGAGTGGATATATTGATAGAATCAATAGGTTCCTTGGGACTGATATTAAAATAGTTTTTGCTCTTCCCGGCGTTGCATTGGCAACAATTTTCGTTACCTTTCCTTTTATCTCAAGAGAAATCATACCAGTTTTAAATGCCCAGGGAAGAGAGGAAGAGGAAGCGGCTGCACTGATGGGTGCGAATGGATTTACCATATTCAGAAAAATTACGTTTCCACATATTAAGTGGGCTTTATTATATGGAATCATATTGTGTACGGCGAGAGCATTGGGTGAGTTTGGGGCAGTGAATGCTTTATCTAAAACAAGAGGAGAGACATTTACCCTACCTTTAGAAATTGATGCACTTTATTTGTCTGGATCCGCTGACTCAATTACAGCGGCATTTGCGGTATCCTCTATCCTTGTGATTATTGCAATTGTTGTATTGGTGCTAAGAAACATAGTGGAATATAAAGCAAAGAGAAAAAAGGAAGTATGAAAGAAAACGTGAAAGGAAGTTGAAAAGTAAGTATAAAAAGAAAGTGTGAAACGGAAGTATAAAAAGAAAACATGAAGAGGAAGTATAAAAAGAAAGTGTGAAGAAGTTGAAAAGGAATTATAAACAGTAAGTATGAAAAGAAAGTATAAAAAGGAAATATAAAGAAGAAGTATAAAAGATGTTAAAGGGGAGAAGGGTATGTATGTAGAACTTAAAAATATAGATAAAACCTATGGAGATTTTAAAGCCTCGGAACAGGTGAACTTTGGAATCGAAAAAGGGAAACTGGTAGCTTTGCTTGGACCCAGTGGGAGTGGAAAAACTACGATATTAAGAATGATAGCAGGGCTAGAGACACCAAATACCGGGGACATTATGATTGATGGAAATCGGGTAAATGATATTCCAGCATCGGAAAGAGGAATTGGATTTGTATTTCAGAATTATGCCCTATTTCGTTATATGACCGTGTATCAGAATATAGCCTTTGGATTAGAAATAAAGAAAGTTCCAAAGAAGCAAGTAAAGGAAAGAGTAGGGCAACTTATTGAATTAACTGGTTTAATGGGAATGGAAAAGAGATACCCAAATCAATTATCAGGCGGACAAAGACAGCGGGTTGCATTTGCAAGAGCACTTGCACCGAATCCAAGCCTTCTTTTACTGGATGAACCTTTTGCAGCAATTGATGCGAAAGTACGACTCGAGTTAAGAAGCTGGCTTAGAGAAATGATACATAAAGTTGGGATTACCAGTATATTTGTGACGCATGATCAGGATGAAGCAGTGGAAGTAGCAGATGAAATTATCGTTACAAATAACGGAAGAGTCGAGCAGATTGGGCCTCCGCTTGAGATTTATAAAAAACCAAACACACCGTTTGTAGCAGAATTTATCGGGCAATCAGAGAGAGAGCCAGAGTATTATAAACTCCGAGGTTTTCAAAAAGGCAATTATATAGGTGCTATTATTAGACCGGAATTTGTGGAAGCTTTTAAAAGTGACAATCTAAAGTTTAAAGACATTATAGAATATTCGGATGAAGGTATCATTGAAGATATTTCTTTCCGAGGAAATTGTCTTCTAGTTACACTTAACGTAAGGGGGATTATTCTAACAACACAACGTTCACTGGAAAGAAGACCTATTAAGGTAGGCGAAAAAATGTGTGTCATCGTATATCGGGTATATGCTTATGATGAGGAAAAGACTTATCTTCTGGAAAACTCAGAATTGAAGGGAAAGCAGATTATAACTTTATAAGATCAATCCATCCCAAATAGATCCATTCAAAATAGATAAGGGGAAAACTTTTATTTAATATAGTGATAGATATTCTCTGGAAATTAGTATTTACGTTGCAGCGATGAACTAGAAATGTGTAAAGAGCAGTAAAATTATGAAAACTTGAAAGAATGGTAATTAATATGGGAATAAAGTTAAGACATGAGATTATCTCAACAGACGTACTCATCATTGGTGGTGGAACAGCCGGATGTTATGCCGCTTTAACACTTTGTAAAAATTCTAAGCTAAAGGTAGTAATTGCTGAAAAAGCAAATATCAAAAGAAGTGGTTGTTTAGCAGCTGGTGTAAACGCTATTAATGCTTATATCGTAGAAGGAAGAACACCAGAAGATTATGTTGATTATGCAATTAAAGATGCAAATGGAATCGTGAGGAAAGATTTGCTCTTATCCGTAGCAAAACGATTTAATGAAGTTACTGCACAGATGGAGAAGCTTGGTTTAGTCATATTAAAAGATACGGATGGAAACTATGTAACGAGAGGAAATCGCAATATAAAAATAAATGGAGAAAATTTTAAGCCTATTTTAGCCAAAGCTGTAAGGAAGGGAAAAAACATTGAGGTATTTAACAATGTCAATATCACAGATTTTATGGTAAACGATAATACAATCTATGGGGCTATTGGGTTTAGTATAAGGGAAGAAATTGCGTATGAATTTAGGGCGAAGGCTGTCATAGTATCAACAGGAGGTGCTGCAGGTTTATATAAACCCAATAATCCGGGGACTTCCCGCCATAAAATGTGGTACCCTCCTTTTAATACCGGTGCGGGATATGCAATGGGAATTAAGGCAGGAGCAGAGATGACCTCATTTGAAATGAGATTCATAGCCCTTCGGTGTAAAGATACCATAGCACCGACCGGTACCATAGCACAGGGGGTTCAGGCGAAGCAGATTAATTCCCTTGGTGAGGTATATGAGAACAACTATGGTATTACAACAAGTGAGCGAGTATATGGAACAGTGAAGGAAAATCAATTAGGGAAAGGGCCTTGCTATCTGCAAACAAGTGCTATGGATAAAGTGAAGGAGAAAGATCTATTAAAAGCTTATCTTAACATGGCGCCGAGTCAAACTTTAAAGTGGATAGAAAGTGGTAAGCTACCAAGTGAGCAGGATGTTGAAATTACAGGTACAGAACCGTATATTGTTGGAGGTCATACTGCGAGCGGATACTGGGTTAATACCAATAGAGAAACAACAATCCATGGGTTATATGCAGGAGGTGATGTTACGGGAGGCTGTCCGCAAAAATATGTGAGTGGTGCGCTGGCAGAAGGAGAGATTGCAGCACTTGATATCATAAGTAAAATAAGTGAATTTGCTGAAATAAAAGAAAATGTGGCAAAGGAAAGTAGAAAAATTGTAAAAGAGTATGAAGACATTTTGAAATCTGCGAATGCACTGTTTACCGCCGAAGAACTAGAAGAAGCGATGCAGAAAGTGATGGATGAATATGCAGGAGGGATATCAACGAATTATCAGTTTAATGAAAAACAGTTAATGCTAGCAGAGGAAAAGATTGATAACCTGATTCAACTTTCCAAAAATCTTAGTGCATCGGATATGCATGAACTAATGTTTGTCTATGAGCTGAGAGAAAGACTTTTAGTATGTAAATCAGTAATAGCGCATTTATATCATAGAAAAGAAACTAGATGGCATTCCTTTAATGAAAATTTAGATTATCCGCAACAAAGAGATGAGTATTTTTGCTATGTAAATTCTAAATTTGAAAATGATAAATTAAAGATAATCTATAGGGATATTGTTAAGGAGGCAGTGTATGAGCATAAAAATTAATCAAGAAAAATGCGTGGGCTGTCTTTCCTGTATTCTCGTTTGTCCCGGCAGCCTTATTAAAGAGAAGGATGGAAAAGCTTACATCAAATATCCCAAGGATTGCTGGGGTTGTGCTTCCTGTGTGAAAGAGTGTAAGGTATGCGCAATCGATTACTATTTAGGTGCCGATATCGGTGGAAATGGAAGTAAATTAAATGTTTCTTATGAAGGAGATATTTTACACTGGAACATTACCAAAGGTGATGGTAGTGTCCTCGTAATAGATGTAAACAGTAAAGATTCAAATCAATATTAAATGTGTGAAAGTAGTATGAATAAAAAATTTAATTTTCTTTCATAAGAAGTTTATGTTTGCGTAATCTCGGCACAAACTTCCAGCTTACTACTAAGCAAGCATGTTTTTACGTGTGAAGAAGATAACTTCTAATAGAATGAATCGCATTTCAATTCTCTGTACAAATAATGTGCCTGCGGCCTAAAGTTTGCAGGTTAGAAAGGTTGGGTTATAAGTATGAGCGAATTATCACATCTAGATGAACTGGAAGCAGAAGCTATTTATATTATAAGGGAGGTAGCAGTGCAGTGCGAAAAACCAGTTATGCTTTATTCGATCGGGAAAGACAGCTCCGTTATGCTGCACCTTGCATGGAAGGCATTTTATCCGGAAAAACCACCGTTTCCTTTTTTGCATGTCAACACTACCTGGAAATTTAGAGAGATGATTGAATTTCGTGACAAAACAGCAAAAGAACTTGAAATTGATATGATTGAGTATATTAATGAGGATGGCGTAGCACGAGGAATCAATCCGTTTGATCACGGTTCTGCTTATACAGATATTATGAAGACACAAGCGTTAAAACAGGCACTCAACCAATATGGATTTACCGCAGCATTTGGCGGGGGAAGACGTGACGAAGAAAAAAGCCGTGCAAAAGAAAGAATTTTTTCCTTTCGAAATGCTTCTCATGCGTGGGATCCTAAAAATCAAAGGCCTGAGATGTGGAAGTTATATAATACGGAGATCAATAAGGGGGAAAGTATTAGAGTATTTCCAATTTCGAACTGGACGGAAAAAGATATTTGGCAGTACATAAAACAAGAGAATATACCAATTGTTCCTTTATATTTAGCAAAGGAACGGCCGGTTGTATATCGTGATGGTAATATCATCATGGTAGACGATGATCGTATTCCTCTAAATCCCGGTGAAGTACCAGAATTAAAAAAAGTACGTTTCCGAACACTTGGTTGTTATCCGCTTTCCGGAGGTGTTTTATCAGAAGCAGCTACTTTGGAGGAAATTATTGAAGAAACGTTAAGTTCTGTGGAATCGGAAAGAACCAGCCGTGTAATAGATAAGGATGGTGGTACCGCAAGTATGGAAAAGAGAAAGAGGGAAGGGTATTTTTAATGAATGGATTGCTTAAATTTATAACGTGTGGAAGTGTTGATGATGGGAAATCAACATTGATTGGACATATTTTATATGATTCCAAACTTTTATATACAGATCAGGAAAATGCTCTTATGCTTGATAGCAAAGTCGGTTCTCGCGGAGGAGAAATCGATTATTCTCTTTTACTGGATGGGTTAGAAGCAGAAAGAGAACAGGGGATAACAATTGATGTTGCATATCGTTATTTTACAACAAAAAATCGAAGTTTTATTGTAGCAGATACACCTGGTCATGAAGAATATACAAGAAATATGGCTGTAGGTGCATCATTTGCGCAATTAACAATTATTCTTATTGATGCAAAACAAGGAGTACTGCTTCAGACGAAACGCCACTCAAGAATCTGTTCATTCATGGGAATTCATCATTTTGTATTCGCTGTCAATAAGATGGATTTGGTGGATTATAGTGAGGAAAGATTTCTAGAAATAAAAAGGAATATTCTTGAATTAGCGAAGGATTTATCACTTCATAATGTAAAAATAATACCGGTTAGTGCTACGTTAGGAGATAATGTGACAAAAAAATCGGATCATATGAATTGGTATGAGGAAGAATCATTACTTGAATATTTGGAACTGGTTGATGTAACCGAAACAAGGGATGATACCTGTTTTTATCTACCAATCCAACGTGTGTGCCGTCCAAATCATGAATTCAGAGGTTTTCAGGGGCAGATAGAGTCTGGTAGTGTAAGAGTGGGCCAGAAAATTATCACTTTTCCAAGTAATGAAGGAGCCACAGTTAAAAGTATACTAATTGGTAATAAAAATGCAGAAGAAGCGTATACAGGTCAGGGAGTTACAATCCAGCTTGATAAAGAGGTTGATGTAAGCCGAGGCTGTGTACTATCGGATAATGAAAAACTACCAATCAGTAAACATGTAAAAGCAACAATTCTTTGGATGGATGACGAACCTCTAAAGGTCACAAAAGATTACCTAGTAAAACTAGGAACTAAAATGATTCCAGCTATTATTAAAAATGTAGAGTATAAGATTGATGTGAATACAGGAAAACATAAGGAGGTTAATTTAGTCACAAAAAATGAAATCATATATTGTGATCTTGAGTTTACGGTAAAAATAGTAGTGGACGAATTTAAGAAAAATAAAACGCTTGGCGAACTTATTTTGATTGACCGAGTTAGTCATATGACATCCGCATGCGGTGTAGTAGAGTATGTTGAAATAGGGGAAGAAATACCTCATTTTGAGCACGGAGATATTAAAGCAGGTGGTTATATCTTTGAAGAATTTTATTTTAATCGTGAAAATGCCTTTCTTTTAAGACAAAAAGCATTGAATACTACCTATCATGTAGGTGACGTTGTACCGATTGAGGGAGACAGTTTTTGGTATCCGGAGTTTTTTGATATTGTATCGATTGAAGATTCTGTTGCTATATTGATACGCAATAAAAAAATAAAAGATATTATTCCAATAATAGAGTACCAGTATGAGGGATTACCAATCATCGATGAAAGAGGTTTTGAATTAAAAATACGTTCCATGGCGGACTTTAATGATTACTTCCTTGAGTTTCATAGTATAAAGCAAGAGAATAAAGTAGCTTTTCATAATAAATGGTCAAAGTTTGAAACCTATCGCAGAATTGTTTTCAGTGATAATTTCTGGATGATTTAAGTTATGTAAGAAGAAGTTCATCGTTCAAAGTGCTGTAGCAGTTGCTAAGGTTTTACAAAAGCATGTAAAAACAAAAAGCATGTAAAGACAAAAAGCATGTAAAGACAAGAGTCTATAAATACAACAGCTTGTATATACAACAGCTTGTATATACAACAGCTTGTATATACAACAGAAGCTGAGCTATTGGCTTCACTTTTCTGCTTTTACAGGATTTTGTGTATAGAATGATTAAGATTACGAATCTTAAGGAGCATAAAATTTTATCGAAACATCTTTAGGGGCAAGGTAATCTTTATTACATATCAAATAGATATTTTATGAATTCAATGGACTTTTCAAGCCGATTTTCCTTATCTGAGCCAGTTGTCAGATTCGGTATAAAAACGACTGCTTTTTGATATTTCTCGGAATAACCTTTGAATACTTTGGTATCAGAAATATCGAAGCCGTATATTTTACCATCAGATTCTTCTTCACCTTTAAAAGATGCATATATGTAATATGGTTTCAGTTGCTCTAACAAATCATTTGGAAGGATTTCATCCAAAGGATAGATATAGTTTTCATACACCGCCCAGAGCATTGTGTTGTAATCTGCAATTGCAGCATCCGCTTGATCTTCCTTCAATGCAAATAACTTTACTATTGCGCTCTCTTCAGGCCAATTGATACCATACTCCTCTAAATAATTAAAAGTATACCCGTTGTCCACGTTAATCCGAAGCTCACGATTTCCTTGATAATCTGGGTAACCTTTTTTGATTCGTTCTACTAATTTATCATTGTTCGAATCATTTAAGATCAAGCAATAAGTATCGTAATTCACTTTATTTGCTGAAATCGTCTTGATTATGGAAGTAGCAACTAAAATCACAACGATAAAAATTATTGTAGAGGTTCGATAGTAATCCCAAAAATATTGTATCTTTTTCTTTAAAGTTAAATCTTTCAATTTACTCATGCAAATGGACACCTCTCAATGAAATTTTTTTCTATATTTATAATTATAAGATAATTTTAAATAACTTAGTAATAAATGTCAATTTAAATACCCCCACGACTCATAATTTAGAGGTGGGGGTACTGAGAATTGAGTAGCTATTTTATTCGTTAACAAACAAAAATTTGAAAAGATATTTTTCTACTACAAGGAAAAGCTGTAAAACGTTCTTTTCTTTGTATTGGAATCATTTACGCCATCATGTCTCTCTTCCTATAAAAGATAAATCCGACAGCAGTCAAGATGGCAGCTATCACTGTTAATATGACTAACGTCACAAAATTTATCGTATCAGTAGGGAGCTGTGGGATATAGCCAAAAGGGTTAAGTTTATTGAGCCATTCTGGAAGTCCGGCAGCCATCCCAATGAAGGCAGCAAAGAAAGTAAAACCAAAATATCCCCAAATAGCTACAGTCGCTTTTGGCAATAAGCCAATCAGTAAAATTGCTCCACCGATCATTACCCATAACGCAGGAAGATATACTAAATTCGCTTGTAACAAGTAACCAAGCGAAAGTTCACTAGGGTTTGGCATAACCGAGACAGCAGCTGTATAAATACCCAAAGCGATGGCACATTGGAAGAGTACGCTTGATAAAAATGACAGCACCACATAGCATGCTAAATACTTCGTACGCGAAACGGCACGAGATAGAACATGCTCCATGCGTCCGTCTTTTTCTTCACTTCGTAGCTTTAAGGCAGCAATTATTACCGGAATAGTTCCTATCAGTGATAGTATAGAAGTCACCATTGTAATAAACATTTTTGCTATAGAAAATTCGTCGTTAATCTTGATGATCTTCTGGTAAAAATCACTTTGTCCAACGAATCTATCAATATCACCTAGTATTGAACCATAGGCTGCACCAAGTGAGAACATAACAATAAACCATGCGATTAGTGAGTTTCGTAACAGGCGAAGAGAAAGTCCAAACGGAGAGCGTAGAAATACCGAA